>NZ_JADDKI010000178.1:0-16621 GCF_015356725.1 Dietzia sp. SYD-A1 | reverse complement strand
GTGCGGGTCGGTTCGCGCCGCGGGTCCGGGGCTCAGTGCTTGCCGGCCCTGCGCCTGGGCTTGAGCGTGGTCACGCCCTCGGCGAGGCGGCGGGCGGTGATCAGGAACGCGGTGTGGCCCTGGATGCGGTGCTCCGGTCGGACGGCGAGGCCCACGACGTGCCAGCCGCGGTTGATCGACTCCCATGCCCGCGGCTCCGTCCAGCACTCCTGGCGACGTAGCGCCTCCACGACGTCGGACATCTGGGTGGTGGTGGCCACGTAGACCACGAGGACCCCCCCGGGGACCAGGACCTCACGCACCGTGGGCAGGCAGTCCCAGGGGGCGAGCATGTCCAACACCACGCGGTCGACCTGTCCGCGGAGTGACTCCACGGAGGCCTCCGCGAGATCGGCGACTCGCAGGTCCCAGTTCCCGGGGTGCTCGCCGTAGAAGGTCCGGACGTTGCGTTCGGCGTGCTCGGCGTGGTCCTCGCGGATCTCGTACGACAGGACCCGGCCCCCGGGGCCCACCGCGCGCAGCAGTGAACAGGTCAGGGCACCGGAACCCGCCCCGGCCTCGAGCACACGTGCGCCGGGGAACACATCGCCCTCGTGGACGATCTGTGCGGCGTCCTTGGGGTAGATCACCTGGGCCCCGCGCGGCATCGACAGGACGTAGTCGGTGAGAAGCGGGCGCAGCGCGAGGTAGTCGGCGTCCCCGGAGGACCTGACGATCGACCCCTCGGCTGCTCCGATCAGATCGTCGTGCCGGACCGCGCCGTGGTGGGTGAAGAACTCCGCTCCCGCGGCCAGGACGACGGTGTACTTGCGTCCCTTGGTATCGGTGAGCTGGACGCGGTCGCCGACGACGAACGGGCCGGATCGCTGCACGGTGGACCTCCAGGGGACGGCGGCCGGTTGTCCGACCGGTTGTCTACCCTGCCAGGTGTGACGGATCCCCTGGAAATCGGCGGCAGTGGTACCCCGGCCTCCCCAGCCACTCCGGATGGCGTGCCCCCGCCGGAGCGCAGGCCCCTGGCGTTGTCGGCGTCGCGTGCCGCCGACTTCAGGCAGTGCCCCCTGCTCTACCGGCTCAAGGCGATCGACAGGATCCCGGAACCGAAGACCCGCGCCCAGGTCCTGGGCACCGTCGTGCACTCGGTGCTCGAGGACCTGTACGCACTGGAGCAGTCCGAGCGCGCCCCGGAACGCGCTGCGGAACTCGTGCCCACCGCGGTGGAACTCTTCTACGAGGGCGGGGGCGCCGAGGTGGTGCCGCTCAGCGGGAGGGCGGAGTTCCAGACGGAGGTCGCCGCCCTGGTATCCGCGCTCTACGGGATCGAGGATCCCCGGCGCTTCTCCCCCGCGGCGTGTGAGCAGTATCTCGTCACCTCGACCGCGTCCGGTACCCCGCTCCACGGCTACCTGGACAGGGTGGACGTGGCGCCGACCGGCGAGGTCAGGGTGGTCGACTACAAGACAGGCAAACCGCCCCGTCCGCGCTATCAGGACCAGGCGATGTTCCAGATGCGGTTCTACGCCCTGATGTACCAGCGCACCCACGGTGTGGTGCCCGCGCAGCTCAAGTTGATCTACCTCAGGAACGGCAGCTGGCTCACCCTGACCCCCGATCTCGCGGCGCTCACCGAGACGGAGTCCCAGCTCGACTCGCTGTGGGCGGAGATCGAGCGGGCGGGTGAGACCGGGATCTTCCCCCCACGTACCTCCCGGCTGTGCGACTGGTGCAATCATCAGGCGTTGTGCCCGGCGTACGGGGGGACCCCGCCCGAGTACCCGGGCTGGCCGGGGCGTCGCGTGATACCTCTCGAGGTCACGAACCCCGCAGCGGGGCACGCCGGACCGAGGAGCACATCATGACGGAGGCCTACTTCGAGCCGTTGGGCACTGATGACGGCTGGGAGGTCTTCCGGGCGACCCCGCACACGGTGAGCGCCTGGGGTCCGGACCTGCAGCACGGATCCCCGCCCTCGGCCGTGCTCACCCGCGCGATGGATCGTCTCGAACGGGCGGAGTCGACCAGGATCGCTCGCGTCACCGTGGACCTGCTCGGGCCCGTGCCGCTGGGCGAGGTCCGCACCCGGGCCCGCATCGTCCGTCCCGGTCGCCGGATCCAACTGCTCGAGGCGGAACTCGAGGCGGGGGGACGGATCGTCGCCAGAGCGAGCGCCTGGCGGATGTCCGTCGGCGACACCGCCGTGGTCGAGCAGACGGCAGACCGCCCGCGCGAGCTCCCGGAGGTGGATCACGACAGTGATTTCTTCGACCGGTGGACCAGTGGCTACATCGACTCGCTGGAGATCCGCGGTGCGCAGGACGGGGTCGTCTGGGCCCGTCCCACTCTCCCTCTGGTCTCCGGTGAGGAGATGACGCCCGTGGAGCGGGTCATGGCGGTGGCCGACATCGCGAACGGTGTCGGGGCCGTTCTCGAACCCGACGAATGGCGGTTCCTCAACACGGACCTGGTCACCCATCTGCACCGGCGTCCCGTCGGCGAGTGGATCGGGGTCACCGCGGACGCCTCGATCGGCCCCGACGGCGTCGGGGCCACCTCCGGCACCCTCTACGACGAGGTGGGCGCGATCGGGCACACGCTTCAGGCTCTCCTGGTGGAACGGGTCTGAGCGGGACTGATTGGAACCGAGCGAGCCGCACGGGCGGGTAGGACTGGCGGGCTCACCCCATGCGGCAGGACCGGATGTCCGTGGCGATGACGGCTTTGGCGCCGGCGGCGACGAGCTCGTCCATGATCGAGTTGACCTTCTTGCGCGGGACCATCGACCGGACCGCCACCCATGCCGGATCGGCCATCGGGGAGACCGTGGGGGACTCGATCCCCGGGGTGATCGCCGAGACCGAGTCGAGGATCTCCCTGGGGCAGTCGTAGTCCAGCATCATGTACTGCTGGGCGAAGACGACGCCCTGGAGACGCGCCCTCAGCTGGGCCATCGCGGGAGTGATCGCCTCGCCCGTACGCGAGATCAGCACCCCCATCGAGTCGCACAGGACCTCCCCGAACGCCTCCAGACCGTGCACCTTGAGAGTGCGACCGGAACCCACCACGTCGGCGATGCAGTCGGCCACCCCGAGCTGGATGGAGATCTCCACCGCGCCGTCGAGTCGGATGACCTCGGCATCGATCCCCCGCCTCTCGAGGTCCTGCCGGACGATGTTGGGGTACGACGTCGCGATGCGGGCCCCCGCCAGGCGGTCCGAGGTCCACCCGCTGCCCGCCGGGCCGGCGTACCGGAAGGTGGAGTGTCCGAATCCCAGATCGAGGAGCTCGTCCACCGCCGCCATCGAGTCCATACTCAGGTCCCTGCCGGTGATCCCCAGCTCGAGGCGGCCGGAACCCACGTAGACGGCGATGTCCTTGGGCCGCAGGAAGAAGAACTCGACATCGTTCTCACGGTCGATCAGCGTGAGATCCTTGCTGCCCTCAGTACGTCGGCGGTACCCCGCCTCGGACAGCATCTCGGAGGCGGACTCGGACAGGGCGCCCTTGTTGGGCACTGCGACACGCAGCATGGTGGTGGCTCCAGGACTCGGTGCGGGCGGGGTGACTGCGGTGGCGGCTAGAGATGCCGGTAGACGTCCTCGAGACCGAGTCCGCGCTTGAGCATCATGACCTGGGTCCAGTAGAGGAGCTGCGAGATCTCCTCGGCCAGTTCCTCGTCCGACTGGTACTCGGCCGCGATCCACACCTCGCCCGCCTCTTCGTTGACCTTCTTGCCCAGATGGTGCACGCCCTTGTCGAAGGCTGCGACGGTGCCGGAGTCCTCGGGACGCGCGGCGATGCGCTCGGACAGCTCGGCGAACAGGGAGTCGAAGGTCTTCACGCGCCCGATTCTCCCACAGCCACGCCCAGTGGCGTTCCCGAGGTGAGGGCGGCGAGACCGGACGCGGTCACGCCGGCCAGGCTCGGGTGGGTGTGTGCCCCGGCCACGTCCGGCTGTCCGTCGGTGGACGGAACATAGAGGACCCGGCACCCCGCGGTGACCGCGGCGGTGGCCCCGGTGACCGAGTCCTCGACCGCCACGGCGGCCGTCGCCTGGACCCCGAGCCGCGAGCAGGCCAGCAGATAGGGGTCGGGAGCCGGCTTGGGGTCGACCACCATGCACCCCGTCACCACCACATCGAATCGCGAACGGTCGATGAACTCCAGCGGAACCGTGGCGACATCCGCGGTCGTGTTGGTCACCAGGGCCACCGGGGCGTTCGTCGACGCGAGGTCATCCAGCAGTTCCTCGGCGCCCGGCCGCCACCGCATATCGGACCGCATGAGCTCGGTGACCCGCGAGTTCAGCCTGCGGGCCAGTCGATCGAACTCGGCCCCCTCGATGGTCCGCCCCGTGTACTCGCCGAGGATCGCGAAGAATCCCGGGAGCGAGTTCCCCAGCGTCCGTTCGCGGGTCGCCTCGTCGAGCGGTCGTCCCAGGTACTCCGCGAGCTCGTAGACGGCGATGTCCCACAGTCGCTCGGTGTCGACGAGAGTGCCGTCCATGTCGAGACACACGGCGGCGGGGACCTGATCGGGCGAAATGCTGGTCACGGCCTACTGTCTACCCGACATGGGGAGACCGGGGGTACCGTGACCGGTCCCGTTGGCCTCCCCGCCGACCGCCGCTCAGTGGCAGGTGCCTGCCGGGACGAGGAAGCGCTCGGTATGGGTGGCGGAGGCGAACGGTACGACCGACCCGGGGGCGAAGGTCGGTAAGGCGGACTTGCTGGTGGTGATGGTGACCGCCAACCGCCCGTGGCCGGTGAACACACCGCCGATGCCGACTTCGGGTCCGGTCGACTGGACGGTGTGCACCCCCCTGGTATCGGTATCGATGTTGTGCCACTCCACCGTCGCCGAGTTGAACGGCAGCAGGGTGGCCGAGAAGTCGAACGAGCCGACGGGCTGGTCGAGGTCCCTGGCGTTCGCGCTCAGCGCCTGGTGGAAACGCTCGTCGCCGCCCAGCCTGCAGGTGGTGAAGGCGCCGAAGCGAATGGTGTGCTCACCGCCCAGCGGGTACGGCATACGGACATCCCAGGCGGGCGACTCGCGCCATACCTGCGCTGACGCCACAGGGGATCCGATCGCCGCCCCTCCCCCGGCGAGCAGGGTCGCCGCACAGGTGAGCGCAACTGACCGACGGATGATACTCATGACAGTCTCCTCGACGACTACGGCTCTCGGGCGGTCCCCGGGGCACACGGCCTTACCGGGTTATCGGTGCGGGCGGGCAGGATGTTAGTCGCGTCACCGTCGCCGGGCGGTCCGTGCCTCCAGTGGTTCGGTCGGCCGTACGTCGAAGTCGCTGAGCTTGTGCGGTGCGATCACGACGCGTGCCGAGTTGAGGATCGCGAGGACGTCGATGACCTCCTGTGCGATCGCCCCGGCGAGAGGGCTGAGGAGGCCGAAGACCGCGAGAAGCATCCCGATCACGGAGGCGGCCATCCCACCCAACGCCGACTGCAGAGCGATCCGACGCATACGCGCCCCTATATGGAGGAGGTCGTCGAGTCGCTCCAGAGAGGAGTCCAGCACCACGGCGTCGGCGGCCTCGGCGGTCACGTCGGACGTGGAACCGAAGGCGACCCCGGCCGAGGCGGCCGTCATAGCGGGCGCGTCGTTGATCCCGTCGCCGAGGTACAGGGTGGGACCCGCCGACGTGCGCTCGCGGACGATCGCGAGTTTCCCCTCGGGAGTGACCCCGCCGTAGACCTCGGTGATACCCACCCGGTCCGCCAACCGGCGGACCTCGGCCTCACGGTCACCGGAGATGATCATCATCCGTGTGACTCCGTGTGCGCGCGGGAGATGCGCGATGAAGTCAGCCGCGGTTGCCCGTGGTTCGTCACGGAATCGGAGGACCGCGGCGTACCGGTCGTCGACGAGGACGACCGCCTCCATCCCCGTCTCGGATCCCGGGAGCAGGCTGGACGCGCCCGGATCGACCTCGGCGAGCCCGCGACGGTTGGTCAGGCGGACCACGCGTCCACCCACCTCGCCGACCAGTCCGGCGCCGGGCCTCTCCGCGACGGAGGTGGTGGCCTGGGTCCCGAGGTTCCGTTCGGCTGCCGCGTCGATGACGGCTCTGGCGAGCGGGTGGCGGGAGTACGCCTCGATCGCCGCCGCCGCGGCGAGCACCTCGTCGGGATCCATCCCGGGCCTCGCGACGATCTCCGTGAGGACCGGACGCCCATAGGTCAGCGTGCCGGTCTTGTCGAACATCATCGTCTCGACGCGTCCGACGTTCTCGAGCATCGCCGGATTCCGGATGATGATGCCCCGCTTGGCGGCCAGCGAGATGGAACCGATGATCGCGACGGGGACGCCGATGAGGAGCGGGCACGGGGTCGCAACCACGACCACCGCGAGGAAACGGGTCGGATCTCCGGAGAACGCCCAGCCGAGGATGCCCAGCGCCAGCGCGATCAGCGTGTACCAGGCGCCGAGGCGATCGGCGAGACGACGCATCGGGGGCCGGTTCTCCTCCGCCTCCCGCAGCACGCCGACGATCTGCGCATAACGGGAATCCGCCGCCACCCGGTGGGCGCGGACGGTCAGTGGTGATTCGCCGTTGATAGCGCCGGAGAGCACCTGCGCCCCTGGTGTCTTGGGGACGACGTACGGCTCGCCGGTGAGGTACGACTCGTCCATCGCGCCACTGCCCTCCGCCACCTCGCCGTCGACGGGGCACAGTTCGTGGGGCAGGACGAGCAGAAGGTCACCGACCAGCACGTCATCGGCAGGGAGGTCGTCGATGCCCTCGGTCGCCGTGTCCCCGCGGAGGCGGTGCGCGATCGTCGGGCTCCGTCGGGCGAGGGCGTCGAGAGTCGCCGATGCCCTGCGGGACGCCGCGGCCTCGAGCGCCTCTCCCCCGGACAGCATGAGGACGATGATCGCGGCCACCAGCCACTCGGAGAGCAGGACCGCGGTGACGATCGACACCGCGGCGAGCATGTCCGCTCCCCCGGCACTCTTCACCGCCGAGCGGACGACCCCGATGATGAGGGGGATCCCGCCGACCACCACCACGGCGACCAGCGGCGCGCGGATCACCCACTCCGTGATGTCGGAGACGTCGGGGTCGGTGAGCGCACGCGAGAGAAGATGGATCACGATCGCCAGGACGGTGGTCAGGGCGAGGACGCCCTGTCGAGAGCCAACGAACGTCCGCAGCGCCCCGCCCCGCCCCCAGTCCATCCACTCATCATCACCCGGCAGGGAAGCCCCCACCAGCCAGGAGAGGCTACCCTGGGCGCCCGGGTCACACGTTGAAGTACTTCGCCTCCGGGTGGTAGAGCACGAACGCGTCCGTCGACTGTTCGGGGTGGAGCTGCAACTCCTCCGAGAGTTCGACACCGATGCGCTCCGGCTCGAGCAGGTCCACCACGACCCGGCGCGACTCCAGGTCGGGGCAGGCGCCATAGCCGAAGCTGTAGCGGGCTCCCCGGTACTTGAGGTCGAAGTAGTCGTGGATGGTGTCGGGGTCCTCGTCGGAGACGGCGCCCTCGGGCAGGCGGAGTTCGTCGCGCACCCGCCGGTGCCAGAACTCGGCCAGCGCCTCGGTGAGCTGGACCGACAAACCGTGGACCTCGAGGTAGTCGCGGTAGTTGTCCGCAGCGAACAGCTCATTGGCGAAGTCCGCGATCGGCGTCCCCATGGTGACGAGCTGGAAGGGCAGCACGTCGACGGTCCCCTCGGCCTCACAGCGCTCCCTGGAGGCGAGGAAGTCCGGGATGCTCAGGAACCGGCCCCGCTGTTGGCGGGGGAAGGAGATCCGGTGCAACACCTCGGCGTCCGGGCGCGGCTCGGCCAGGACACAGATGTCCTGGCCCTCCGAGTAGGCCGGGAAGTACCCGTACACCACGGCGGAGTGGGCCAGGATCCGCTCGGTGGTGAGCCGGTCGATCCATGACCGCATGCGTGGTCGTCCCTCGGTGGCGACCAACTCGTCATAGTCGGGGCCGTCCCCGCTGCGGGTGCCGCGGAGTCCCCACTGCCCGAAGAACAGGGCGCGCTCGTCGAGGTGCCCGACATAGTCGGCCACCGGGATCCCCTTGGCGATGCGCGTCCCCCAGAAGGGCGGGGTGGCGATGGGCTGGTCCGCCGCGACGTCCGAACGCTCCGGGACCACGACGGGCTCGGCCTCGGCGGCCCTCTTGGCGGCGATCCGCTCGCTTCGGGCCCTCCGCTCGCGCCGTTCCGCGGCCTTGGCCGACGCGTCCGAGGACTCCGCCATGGGGACGCCGGTCCGCTTGGCCGTCATGACCTCGTCCATGAGGCGCAGTCCCTCGAAGGCGTCCCGGGCGTAGAACACCTCACCCTCGTACATCCCGGCGAGGTCCACCTCGACGTAGGCACGCGTGAGGGCCGCACCACCCAGGAGAACGGGGTAGTCGCCGGCGATGCCCTCCGAGTTGAGTTCCGCGAGGTTGTCCTTCATCACCACGGTCGACTTCACCAGGAGACCGGACATGCCGATCACGTCGGCCTTGTGCTCCCGGGCCGCCGAGATGATGTCGGCGATCGGCTGCTTGATTCCGATGTTCACCACGTCGTACCCGTTGTTGGACAGGATGATGTCCACCAGGTTCTTGCCGATGTCGTGGACATCGCCCTTGACCGTCGCCAGGACGATACGACCCTTGCCGTCCTCGTCGCTGGCCTCCATGTGGGGTTCCAGATGCGCGACCGCGGTCTTCATGGTCTCGGCCGACTGCAGGACGAACGGCAGTTGCATCTGGCCGGAGCCGAACAGCTCGCCTACCGTCTTCATGCCGCTGAGCAGGTGGGTGTTGATGATCTCGAGCGGGGGGATCTCCTCCATCGCCGCGTCGAGGTCGGCCTCGAGGCCCTTGCGTTCCCCGTCGACGATCCGCGCGGACAGCCGATCCATGAGCGGCATCGCGGCGAGTTCGGCCGCCCTGGCGTCCTTGGTGCTGGCCGTCGACACACCGTCGAACAGCTCCATGAAGACCTGGAGGGGGTCGTACCCCTCCTTGCGGCGGTCGTAGACGAGGTCCAGCGCGACCTCACGTTGACGCTCGTCGATCTTGCTCATGGGCAGGATCTTGGAGCTGTGCGCGATCGCACTGTCCAGACCGACCTGGATGCACTCGTGCAGGAACACGGAGTTGAGGACCTGTCGCGCGGCGGGGTTGAGGCCGAACGAGATGTTGGACAGGCCCAGGGTGGTATGGATCCTGGGGTGCGATTCGGTGAGTCTGCGGATCGCCTCGATGGTCTCGATCCCGTCCCGCCTGACCTCCTCCTGACCGGTGGAGATGGGGAAGGTGAGGCAGTCGATGATGATGTCGTCCTCGGCGATCCCCCAGTTCTCGGTGAGATCGGTGATGATCCGCTCCGCGATCGCGACCTTGCGGTCGGCGGTGCGTGCCTGGCCCTCCTCGTCGATGGCCAGCCCGACCACCGCGGCGCCGTGGCGCGAGACCAGTTCCATGATCTTCTGGAAGCGCGACTCCGGGCCGGCCCCGTCCTCGTAGTTGACCGAGTTGACCGTGCACCGTCCCCCCAGGTGCTCCAGGCCGGTCCGGATGACCTCGGGCTCGGTCGAGTCGAGCATGATCGGCAGAGTGGACGAGGTCGCCAGACGTCCTGCCAGCTCGGCCATGTCCCCCGACCCGTCCCTGCCCACGTAGTCCACGCAGAGGTCGATCATCTGCGCCCCGTCACGCATCTGCTCCTTGGCGATGTCCATGCAGGTGTCCCAGTCGGCGGCGAGCATCGCCTCCCGGAACCGCTTCGACCCGTTGGCGTTGGTGCGCTCGCCGATCATGAGGATGCCGGCGTCGGCCCGCAGGGGGGTCGAGGTGTAGAGGGAGGCGACGGCGTTGACGGGTTCGACCCGCCGTTCGGCCTTCGACCGCGACCTCACCTCGTCCCTCAGCCGCGTGATGTGCTCGGGGGTGGTGCCGCAGCAGCCACCGACCATCGACAGCCCGAACTCGGAGACGAAGTCGGCCACCTGGGGGCCGAACGCCTCGGCGCCGAGTGGGTAGACGGCGCCGTGTTCACCCAGTTCGGGGAGGCCGGCGTTGGGCATCACCGAGACGGGGACACCGGCGTGCTGGGAGAGGTAGCGCAGGTGCTCGATCATCTCGGCCGGTCCGGTGGCGCAGTTGAGGCCGATCATGTCGATCCCGAGCGGTTCGAGAGCGGTCAGAGCTGCTCCGATGTCGGAGCCCAGGAGCATGGTCCCGGTGGTCTCGATGGTCACGTGTGTGATGATCGGCAACCGGCGCCCCGCGGCCGCCATCCCGTCCTGGCACCCGAGCACGGCTGCCTTGACCTGGAGCAGGTCCTGGCTGGTCTCCACCAGGAACGCGTCCGCCCCGCCCCGCGCCAGCCCCTCCGCCGCGCGGGTGTAGGCCTCCCGCATCTCCTCGAACGTGCTCTGCCCAAGCGAGGGCAACTTGGTCCCTGGCCCGAGGGAACCCAGCACCATCCGGGGGGTCCCGTCCTCGGACGGACCCATCTCGTCGGCGACGCTCCGGGCGATCGCCGCACCCTTCTCGGCCAACTCGCCGATGCGGTCGACGATGTCGTAGTCCCCGAGGTTGGACAGGTTGCACCCGAAGGTGTTGGTCTCGACCAGATCCGCGCCGGCCTCGAAGAACGCGCGGTGGATGTCCGCCACGACGTCGGGTCGGGTGGCGTTGAGGATCTCGTTGCACCCCTCCAGGCCGAGGAAGTCCGCATCGACGTCGAGGTCGACGGCCTGCAGCATCGTGCCCATCGCCCCGTCGCTGACCAGCACTCGCCGACGGGCGGCGTCCAACAGGGGCGAATCGAAATCGGCAGACATGGCCCCAGTGTATGGGTGCCCCGGAAGTCGCCGTCCGTAGGCTGTACGGATGACTGTCGAATGGACCCCCGACGGGCCTCTCGATCTCGAGAGCCCCGTCATGATCGTGGCCTTCGAGGGCTGGAACGACGCCGCCGACGTGGCCACCGGCACGGTCGAGCACCTCGCCCTGACGTGGGAGGCGCGGCAGATCGCTGAGATCGGTGGCGACGAGTTCTTCGACTACCTCGACCAGAGACCGACGGTCCGGCACTCACAGGGGGTGTCGAGGTCGGTCGAGTGGCCGCAGATCCTGGTGTCCGTGTGCCGACCGGACGGGGTCGACCACGACGTCCTGCTGGTCCGCGGCCCCGAACCCGGCCTGAAGTGGCGCCGGTTCGCCTCCGAGTTCGTGGACCTCGTCGACACGCTGGCGGTCACCGAGGTGGTGTTGCTGGGTGCCTACCTGGCCGATGTCCCCCACACCCGCCCGGTTCCCCTCACCGGGACGGCGTTCAACCGCCAACGGATCGCCGACATGGGAGTGCGGGCGTCCGACTACGAGGGACCCACCGGGATGACCGGTGTCCTCCAGCAGCTCCTCACCGAGGCCGGTGTCCCGACGGTGAGCCTGTGGGCGGGTGTCCCGCACTACGTGGCCGCCCCACCCAACCCGCGCGGCACCGAGGCCGTCCTGTCCTGGCTTGCGGGCACTCTCGGGGTGGCCGTCCCGATGGATGCGTTGCGGGTGCAGTCCCGCACGTGGGTGGCGAAGGTCGACGCCGCGGCCGGCGAGGACGAGGACCTGCGCGACTACATCCAGTCCCTCGAGGACCGGATGGACGAGGAGAACGGGGTCGGCGCGGGGGTGGATCCCGAGCCCGACCGTGGGCGGGTCGCCGACGGTGAGACGATGCCGCTGGTCGACGGCGACTCGATCGCCGCCGAGTTCGAGCGCTTCCTGAGAGGAGACCGGGACGAGCCCGACACCGGCCAGGTGTGATGTTCGGCTGGAGCGGCCCCGGGACGGCCGTCAGGTGGCGGGGGCGAGGCCGAGCAGGGCGTCGAGGGCGATCGCGACGGAGGATCCGGCGGACGGGTCCGACTCGTCGCCGGCCAGGGTCGCCTCCGCCCAGTCGTCGACCGCGGCCAGGGCGCCAGGGGTGTCGAGGTCGTCGGCGAGCCGGTCGCGCACCGTGGCGATGGTCGCGGCCGAGTCGGCGCCCGCTTCCCGAGCGATCGCACGGAACCACCTCTCGCACCGGGAGCGGGCCTCCGCGAGCAGCTCCTCCGACCATGACCGGTCCGTCCGGTAGTGCCCGGCGGCCAGTGCGAGCCGGATCACCGCCGGGTCCACCCCCTGGTCGCGCAGAGTCCTGACCCGCACGAGATTGCCCAGCGACTTGCTCATCTTGACCCCGTCGAGGCCGATCATCGCCGCGTGCACGTAGAAGCGGGCGAACGGTGAGCGGCCGGTCGCGGCCTCCGCGTGGGCTGCGGAGAACTCGTGGTGTGGGAACGCGAGATCGCTTCCCCCGCCCTGGATGTCGAACTCCATTCCCAGCCTGTTGCGTGCGATGGCAGAACACTCGATGTGCCAGCCCGGCCTGCCCGCTCCCCAGGGTGAGGGCCAGGACGGCTCCCCGGGCCGTGCCACCCGCCACAGCAGCGCGTCCAGCGGGTGCTCCTTCCCGGGACGGTCGGGGTCCCCGCCGCGCTCGGCGAAGGCGTCGGCCATCTGCGCCGCGTCATACCCCGACTCGTACCCGAACGCCGGGGTGGACCGGTGGCGGTAGTAGACGTCGGGGTAGCCGTCGACCCCCGGGTCGATCGTGTAGGCGTGGCCGCCGTCGACGAGTTCGGCGACCATCTCCACGACCTCGCCCACGGTCTCCGTGGCGGCCACGTAGTCGCGTGGGGGGAGCACACGGAGTGCCTGCATGTCGGCGCGGAAGAGGTCGGTCTCGCGATCGCCGAGTTCCCTCCAGTCCACGCCGTCGCGCTCGGCGCGCTCGAACAGCGGGTCGTCGACGTCCGTGGTGTTCTGGACATAGTGCACCTCGTGCCCGGCGTCCAGGAGGAGCCGGTACACCAGGTCGAAGGTCAGGTACGTCGCGGCGTGACCGAGGTGGGTGGTGTCGTAGGGGGTGATGCCACAGACGTACATCCCCGCGACGGGCCCGGCGGACACCTCGCGGATCCCGCCACTCGCGGTGTCGAACAGTTTCAGCGGGGCGCCGTCGCCGGGTACGGCGGGGACGACGGGCGGGGGCCACGAGTGCATGCGGCCGAGTCTAGATACCGCGGGATATCAGAAGAGCGGCCAGGGTAACGGGTACCCCGGCCCCGGCGCGGGGAACACCTCCCCCTCCACCAGCGCGGCGACCCGCTCCTCCAGCGCGCGGACCTCGTCGGGTGCGAGCAGGTCTCTCAGAGCGCCCGCCAGGGGGCCGTCCCCGGCCAGGCCGTCGCGCACCGTCTCGAGGGCCTCGAGATCCTCCGGTGGCAGGGGCTGGCCCGCCCACCCCCACAGGACGGTGCGCAGTTTGTCCTCGGTGTGGAAGGACAGGCCGTGGTCGATCGCCCAGATCTGACCGGAGGTGTCGACCAGGACGTGACCGCCTTTGCGGTCGGCGTTGTTGACGACGAGATCGAACAGCGCGATGCGGCGGAGTCGGTCGTCGAGAGCGTGCGCCACCACCACCTCCTGTCCTCCCGAACCCTGGCCACGCAGCACCGCCACGCGGCCGGGAGGCAGGGCGTCGACGGAATGCACGTCGACCGGGTCGTGGCCGGGAGTCTCGGTCCGGTCGATCTCGTCGACCCACCGTTGCGCCATCCCCGGGCCGCCCGGGCCGTGCGCCCCCACCGTCTCCGGCACCAGGTCCCACCCCAGCGCGACGGACACTGTGTACGCCGCGATCTCCCGGGCCGCCAGGCTGCCGTCGGGGAAATCCGTGAGGGGGCGCTCTCCCGCCGAGGGCTTGTAGACCCAGTGTTCACCCAGTGTGTCCACGCAGCGGTACACCGCGTTGCTGCCCGAGGGGATCCGGTGCAGAACGGTGAGTTCGGGGCCCGGCGGGCGGGCGGTCACGGATCGACGAGGTCGGCGAGCGCCTCACCGGAACGAGGGAGGTACCCGTTGAGGCGGATGCACAGGTGTCCCGTCGTGTCGATCGGCTCCCCGCACAGCGGGCACGGGGCACGGCCGGCGGAGACCACCTTCTCGCTGCGCAGGACGAACTGCCGTGCCCGTTGCGGGGTCAGGAACACGCGGAGCGCGTCGGGGGCGTCCTCGGCATCCGAGAGGACGACCGACTCGTCGGTGGCGGCGGGGTCCGCCGCGAGCAACTCCACGACGATCTGGCTCTTCTCCCCGTCCCAGCCCAGGCCCATCGTCCCCACCTGGAACTCCGCGTCGACGGGCATCTCCAGTGGCGCGAGATCGTCCACGACGCCCGCGGCCGGGGGGACGGGGACATCGGACTTCGCGGCGATCTCGTCGAGGAGGTCGCCCATCCGCTCGGAGAGGATCTGGGCCTGCTGCTTCTCGCACCGGACGGAGACGGTCCGGCCTCCACCCGTGGCCTGCACGAAGAACACGCGCTCGCCGGGCTGGCCGATCGTGCCCACCACGAACCTCGCCGGGTCGCGGAACTCGTGGACTTCCCTGCTCATGCCGGTCGTCTCCTCGGTGCTGTGCTGTGAAGTGTACTGCCGGGTGGTGCCGGGCGGTCCTGGGCGGAGGTGCGGTTCACAAGGGTACGTTCCCGCCCGGCACCGCGTCCGAGCTGGCGTCGCCCGCGGTGGCCCGGCCCACGTGTCCGGCGGGTTCCCCCCGGAGACTCGCCAGGTCCCCGCCGGTGTCGTTGACCCGGAGGACGAACGGCCGGTGAGGTGTGTAGCGCACCACCGACACCGATCCCGGTTCGACCACTATGCGCTGGAAGTGGTCGAGGTGCATTCCGTACGCGTCGGCGATCACCGACTTGATCACGTCCCCGTGGCTGCACGCCACCCAGAGGACGTCGCGGCCCGCGTCCTCCGCCAGGCGTCGGTCATGTGCCCGGACGGCCGAGACCGCGCGGGTGGCCATCTCCGCGAGGGATTCGCCCTCCGGGAAGACGGCCGAGGAAGGATGCTGCTGCACCACCGACCACATGTGTTCCGACGCGAGCTCGCTCAGGGCCCGTCCGGTCCACGACCCGTAGTCGACCTCGACCAGGCCCTCGTCCACGACCGGCTCCACCCCGAACGCGGCGGCCAACGGCTCGACCGTCTCCCGGCAGCGCATGAGCGGCGACCGGACGACCGCTTCGACGGGCAGCCCCGCCAGGCGTCGACAGAGGTCCTGCGCCTGCGTGCGGCCCGTCTCGTCGAGCGCGACCCCGGAGGTACGGCCGGCCAGTGTGAGGGCGGTGTTGGCGGTGGAGCGGCCGTGGCGCAGGAGGATGACGGTCATGACGGCAGGTTACCGAGGCCGCGCCGTATCCGTGGTGCGGTCAGGTCGCGGGGATCGTGCCGGTGGACAGCAGGACGATCACGACCAGACCGAGGATGATGCGGTAGCCGGCGAACCAGGCCAGGGAGTGCTTCTGGACGAAGCGTAGGAGCCAGGCGATGGCGATGTATCCCAGCACGAACGCGATCACCGATCCCACGACCAGCTGGATCCCGGTGGCGGACTGCCCCACGGACGGCTCGAAGGCGTCGGGGAGGCTGAACAGTCCCGAGGCCAACACCGCCGGGATGGCCAGCAGGAAGGAGAACCGTGCGGCGGCTTCGCGGGACATGTTGAGGAACAGGCCCGCGGAGATGGTGCCGCCCGACCGGCTGACGCCGGGGATGAGGGCCAGGCACTGGGCCAGGCCCATGACCACGGCGTCCTTGAACCTCAGACCCTCGAGCGACTGGCCGTCGACCGGGCGGTCCTGCCTTCCGACCTTCTCCGCGATCAGGAACACGAACGAGAACGCGATGAGGACGATCGCCGTGATCCACAGATTCCGGGCCGCGTCCCGGATGAGGTCCTTGCCGAGGAACCCGATCACCGCGATGGGGATCGACCCGATGATGACGTACCACCCGAGGCGGTAGTCCGGGTCGTCGCGGTGTCCGGCGTCGAACACGCCCCGGAACCAGGCGACGACGATCCGCACGATGTCCTTGAAGAAGAACACCAGAACGGCCGCCTCCGTACCGAGCTGGACGACCGCCGTGAACGAGGCGCCCGCGTCCGACCCGAACATCCAGGTGGAGAAGATTCGAAGGTGCCCGGAGGACGAGACCGGCAGGAACTCCGTGATCCCCTGGATCACGGAGAGCACGACCACCTGGAGCCAGGACATGCCGTCCGCGGCGGGGGCGGCCAGGACCGTCGGGTTCACGGGCGCTGCTTTCTGTCGGGGACCGTGGGCACGGGAGCGGGTGGTCCCCGCACCGCCGTGAGGGTAGTCGCCCGGACCTGGACGGAGACTGAGGACCCGCGTGAGGGACACTGTGGGCACGTCGAAAGGAACACCGTGCCCCTTCGTGCCCACCGCCGCACCGCGGTCACCGCCGCCGTCATCTCCCTCGTCGTCGGGCTCGCCGGTTGCGCGTCGACCACCGGCCAACTGGAGGACTACACCGGGATCGAGCAGGGGAACGCCAGCCCGGCCCCCGCGCCGTCGGCCGCCGACCCCGAGGGTGGCGAGGTCGTCCCGGCGCCGGGATCCGTGTCCTCACTTGTCGCCGTGGGCGACCGGGTGCTGGCACAGGTCGACGGCCCACCGGCCCTGGAGATCGCCCGGGTGGACGGCATCCGGTGGATCCCCGAGA
>NZ_JADDKI010000177.1:0-3516 GCF_015356725.1 Dietzia sp. SYD-A1 | reverse complement strand
CCACCGACCCCGGCGCGACCGGCGACTCCTCACCGTCCACCGACCCCGGCGCCACGACCACACCCGCGCAGCCGGCCCCGACCCTCTCCGCCGTGCCCGGCGTCCCGGCGGCCGATCCCGTGGAGGCCGACGGTTCCGGACCCGACGCCACCGACGACGAGACGGGCACCACGCCCGACCTGTGCGCCGCCCTCGGTGACGGGGAGGTGGACGGTGCCTCGGTGAGTGCGCTCCTGCCCGCCCTCACCGGAGGCGGGGACGCCGAGACCTCCGGGTTGCTGCTGGTCCTGGTGAACGCGGTGGTGACCATGCTCCCGTCGCTGCTCGGCCAGAGCGGTTCGACCCAGGACCTGGGATCGGCCGGGCAGATCCTGTGCACCCTCTCGCCGGGGCTGCTGGGCGGCGAGTCCTCGGGCGGGACTGACGCGGAGGCCGCCGGAGGGGCGGCTGTGGGCAGTGCCCCGGCCGCGTTGCTCGGCATGGTCACGACCGGCGCGGGGAGCCTCGGAGACTGACCGCTGACGCTTCGCCGAAGCTCTACCGGACCCCGGCAGATCGGGATACAGTCCTCCTGTCGAGAACAGGCGCCACCCACCCGTGATGGCGCGTGACCGCGTTAGTCGCATCCTGGTCCGTCTCCAGCTAAGGGGTCTCATCGCCATGTCCGCCCGCAGGGTCGTCACCGCCTCCGCCGCCGCCCTGATGGCGGTCGCACTCTCCGTCCCGATCGTCAGCGCCCAGACGGGGGGTGACGGCCCGGACGGCTCGGCGACGGGCAGCCTGGACCTCGGCAGCCTCGTCGGGGGCGGCGGTGAATCCGGAAGCCTCCCGGGCGGGAGCGGCGAGGGCTCCGGAAGCGGCGGTGTCGACGACGGCGATGCCGGCCAGGGGGGCAGCCTCGACACCGCCAGTGCGGAGGACACCAGCGTGGGTGACCTCGCGCCGGAGTCCGAGGCGACGTGTGAGTTGCCCGATCTCGGCGGCTCGGTCGCCAAGTTCTATCCGCTGTTCGGCATCTCGGGGGTCCCGACCGCCGTCCTCGACTTCGTCACCTCCGCGCTGGGAACCTTCCCCAACCTGCTCGATGTGCTCGCGGGACCCGGTGGCGGCGCGAATCTGGTGGGGCAGACCGGGTCGTTGACCGAGCCGCTGTGCACGGCCGTCTTCGGCGGCGAGATGGTTCAGCCGCCCGTGACCGTGATCGTCGACGGGGACGGCAATCCGGTCACCACGGTCACCGGGACCGTCGCCCCCGGCGGCACCGGAAGCGCTGGAGCGGGCAGTCTCGGCGGTGGGTCGGGCGCACCGACCTCGACCTCCTCCTCGAGCTCCACCCTGACCTCCGGCCCGGTCGGTCAGAGTGCGGGCGACGTCTCGGCGTCCCGGACCGGAGCGGTGGCCCTGCCGACCAGCGTCCCGACCCCCGGAGCCTGAGCGCCGGCTGTCTCCCGGTCCAGAACCCAGAGCCCGCGGCCCGGCCCCTTTCACGGGGCCGGGCCGCGGTCGTGTCGTGGGCTGAGCGGGGAGTCGATGGCGGCGCGGTAGTTGGGTGTGGGCGCGGCGATAAGTGCGGACCCATATGGGTAGGCATACCCCACAGGGTGTGTGACTACTGTGACTCAAGAGGATTCTGTGACAATTGAGTCAGAAGTAGACAGTTGATGTGTGTGGGGTTAGAGTGACTCTTGTAATGGTCTGCGCTCCCGTATCCGGGGAGTGAGCGATCCGAACCCCTCCGGAAGGAACCAGCCGATGCGTGCTCGCCTCGCCCGCCCCCGTCGTATCGTCCGGGGTCGCCTCGTCGCCCCCGTCGCAGCCGCGGCCGCGGTCGCCCTCGTGGGCGGCGTCGTCGTCGCCACCCCCGACGCCCCGACCGTCCGCGGTGACGTCCAGACCGTGGCCGTCACCGCCCCGGCGTTCAACGCCGGCGCCTCGTACTCGTTCGATCTCCAGGGCCTCGTCGGGGCCGGGGAGTGGAGCGGCATCGTCATCACCGAGGTCACCGGTCTGCCCGAGGGGCTGACCTACGCGGATGGCGTCATCTCCGGAACCACCGCGGCCGCGGGCGTCTACACCGTGACGGTCGTCGGCACCCTCGGCGGCCAGGCCGTCACCATCCCCGTGACCCTCACCGTCAACAACCCCGACGGCACCGCCCCGGTCGGTGCCGAGGCCGGGTCCGCCGCCGCCGTCGAGGGCAGCCTCGGTGGCGAGGCCCAGGCCGGCGGGCAGATCACCACGGGTTCCGCAGGCACGGACGCCATCCTCGGCGCCGTCGTGAGCATCGTGACCTCGCTCGGTGGGGACTCGGCCGGCGAGATGGTCACCGGATCGCTCGGCACCGGCGGGGCGACCCCCGACGCTCCGGGGCAGACCCCTTCCGCGCCGCTCGGCAGCGACGCCAACGGGCAGCTCGGCCTGGGGAGCCTGGCCGGTGGCTCCCCGGGTGACGACACCACCCCCGACACCGGATCTCCGCTCGGGTCGGCGGGCAACGCGGGTGGGGAGGCAACCGGCGAGGTGACCGGCGGAATCGACACCCAGAGCCTGGGGCCGCTCGGCTCACTGCTCGACACCGGCGGCCAGACCGGGTCGACGACCGAAGGCGAGACCACAACCGGAGGCGACCTCACCGCGGGCGGCGGGTTGAACACCGTCGGGCAGGTCGAGGTGCCGGGCTCCTCCTCGCCCCTCGACACCGGATCCCTCGGGGCGCTGGCGCCCGGCCTCGCCTTCACGGGGATCGCCCTGCTGGGCCTCGCCGGACTCGGCCTGGCACTGGGCGGCGGGTCCTCGGCCCCGGGGACCTCCTCGCTGCTCCCGGCGCTTCCGGGCACGTCCACCGAGGGCTCGAACAACGGTGGCGGCTCGGCCGGATCGACCGCCCCCACCGTCGCGGCCGGTGCACCCAGCACCGTCCAGGCCCCGGGTCCGACGGTCGCGAACGGCCGCGGCTGAGACCCACGAACTCCCGGCGGCCGCGCAGGTCGCCGGTGACCACGTCCACCCCGAGTCCCTCTCACATGATGAGAAGGCCTCGGGGTGACGTGCATTCGTGGGTTACGGTGGCCTGGTTCGCACCCGGATCTCGCCGATGACCCCCGAAAGGCACGCATGCACCTCTCCCGTCCCGTCATCGCCTCCGCCGCCGCCCTGGCCGCCATGGCGGCGATCGGGGTGGCGTCGGGGCAGGTGGAGTCCCCTGACGCCGCACCCCTCGTGATCGAGGCCACGGAGGTGGCGCCGGCCGCGTTGCCGTCGCTGAGCTTCCCGGTGGGCGTCTACATGGAGAACCGCGTCAGCGATCAGGTGACTCTCCCGCCCGGCGCGACACTGCAGTTCCAGGGTCTGCCGCCAGGGCTGACCTACAACCCGCGGACCACCGCCATCCAGGGCGTGCCGACCACCCCGGGTGTGTACCGGCCCGTGGCGACCGCCTACATCGGCGGCATCCCCGTGCGGACCGAGACGACCACCGTCACCATCACCGGACGTGCCGGCGGGGGAGCGCCGGCA
>NZ_JADDKI010000176.1:0-12559 GCF_015356725.1 Dietzia sp. SYD-A1 | reverse complement strand
TCCAGCCCACCGGCCGGACGGGCGTACGCCTGACGTTCGTGGGTGCCGACGGCGTCATGGACGACTACATGGTCGACACCCTGGCCGAGGCCGAGGCCGTGCGGGACGGGGTCCCCGGGCTGACCGGGTCGGACTGGACGCGGGAGCTGGTCTCGCACACCGATGTGCCCGCCGGCCACTGGAAGCGGATGGCCGGTTCCGGATCCCTGCTCTGAGACTCCGGTGGGACGAGAACGGCCCCGCCGCGGCGGGGCCGTTCTCCGTTCGATCATCGGTGCGGGTGCGCGCCGGACTGTCGGTCGGGTGACCCGGTCCGCGGGCTGGCCACCGCGGGCTCCCGGATGACGGCCGAGGCCCAGAGAGCTCCGGTCACTGCAGTGATCGCCCCGGCCAGCGTCACGTGCACCACCACCAACATCTCCGGCACCCCCAACTGATACTGGGTGATCCCCACGACTGCCTGAGCCGCGATCAGGGCGATCAGTATCAGGCAACGCCGGATGGCCGGCCCCTGGGCACGTAGTGCGAGGAGGCCGAACGCCAATCCGATGAGCAGGCAGACGTATCCGACCATGAGTTCCGCGTGGAAGTGGACCAGCCACTGGATCGGCATCTGGAGGCGGTCCGCGGCCCCGATCCGGGCGTCACCGGCGTGGGGGCCGGCCCCGGTGACCATGGTGCCGGTCACCAGCACCCCGGCCAGGAGCACGGCGGAGAGCACGATGAGCCAGGACAGCGGTGGGGGCAGGACGCGGCGGGCGGGGGAGTCGTCGGACTCACCGACCCGGACGAACAGGATCGCCGCGAGCCAGGCCAGGATCATCGACGGCAACAGATGGAGCGCGACGGTCCACCACACCAGGCCCGCCAGGACGGTGATGCCCCCGATCACCGCCTGCGCCACGATCCCCGCGGGCATGGCGAGGGCGAGCCAGATGAGCTCGCTGCGTCGCCCTGCGCGGAGCAGCGCGAGCAGCAGCGCGGCGGCCACCGCGACCAACACGAAGGTGAGCAGCCTGTTGCCGAACTCGATGGCCTGGTGCAGCGCGGGGCCCGCACCGGCGACGGGGACGAAGCTGTCCTGGTTGCACCGCGGCCAGGTCTCGCAGCCCAGACCGGACGCGGTCACCCGCACGGTCACCCCGGTGGTCATGATGCCGATCTGCGCCATGACGTTGGCCAGTGCGAGGCCCTTCTGCAGCCGGACCGACGGGAGCGGCAGACGGCCCAGCGGTCCCCTCGGTCCCGGGGGATCGCTCGTGGCCGGGCTGCCGGATTTCGGGGCGCGCGAAGTCGAGGTCACGCCCCCGATTCTAGGCGTGCGCTCCGGCCGCCCCGCGATCAGGTGAAGGAGAAGTGGCGCACGGCCAGTCCGGCGCAGACCGCGGTCCACCCGGCCAGCACCACGGCCGCCAGGGCGGGGAACCCTCCGTCGATGGACGTGACCAGCGCGCTGGTCAGCGCGTACGACGGGACGACGAGGAGGACCTCGTGGAGCCAGTCGGGCAGAGTTGCCACACCGATGGCCAGGCCGGCCGCGCCTATGAGGACGAACCAGATGAGATTGGCCAGCGCCAACACGATCTCGGCACGAAGAGTGCCCCCGAGCAGCAACCCCATCGAGGAGAAGGCCACCGATCCGAGCGCGATCATCACCGCGCCCACCGCCAGACCCGCGACCCCGGGGCGCCAGCCGAGGCCGGCCGCGATCACACCGAGCAGGACGGCCTGTCCGGCGACCAGGATCATCGTGGCCAGTATCTTGCCCACGATGATGACGGCGGACGGGAGGGGGGTGCCGCCCAGCCGCTTCAGCGCACCGTAGCGACGATCGAATCCCACGGCGATGGCCTGGCCGGTGAACGCGGTACCCATGACGGAGAGGGTCAACACCGCGGTGATCGCGTAGTCGATCCTCGGCTGCGGGATCGAGCCGAACTCGATCGCGGTGAGCGCGAACAGGACCGCGACGGGAATCACGAGGGCGACCAGGAGTTGCTCGCCGTTGCGCAGGAAGAGCGTCAACTCCATGCGGGTCTGCGACGCCGCCATCCGGGGGAGGGTGGCGGGAGCGGACGGCCGGGCGAACGTCCCCGGCGCGAAGCGGTTGGTCCCGGTGGGGGTGTCGGTCATCGCAGGTCCCGTCCGGTCAGGTCGAGGAAGACCTCTTCGAGGCTTCTGGAGCGGGTGGCCAGGGAGGTGAGTTGGACTCCGGAGTCCTCCAGTGCCGCGCACAGGCTGGTCATGAGTGCGGGGGACACCGGGCCGTGGACCTCGAGGATCCCGGCCGCGGCGCCCGCGGTCACCGTGTGGTCCGGTCCGAGGGCGCGGCTCAGCAGCGTCGGCGAGGCCTCGCCGTCGACGACCAGGGTCACGCCCTCTGACGTCCCCGCCCTGGCGAGTTCGGTCGGCGTCCCGGCAGCCACTCGGCGACCGTGGTCGATGATCACCACCTCGTCGGCCAGGGCGGCGGCCTCGTCCATGAGGTGTGTGGTCAGCAGGACGGCCGCACCGTCCCGACGCAGTGCCCGGACCAGGTCCCACACCGCCCGCCGGGACTGGGCGTCGAGTCCGGCGGTGGGCTCGTCGAGGAACACCAGTTCGGGTCGGCCGATCACCGCGATGGCGAGTGAGAGCCGCTGTTGCTGGCCACCGGACAGGCGCCGGTATGGGGTGGTGAGGTGATCGCTGAGTCCCAGCTCCTCGAGCAGCCAGTCCGGGTCGAGGGGGTCCGCGTAGTAGGAGGCGACCAGACGGACCATCTCCCCGACACGCGCGGCGGGGTAGGCCCCGCCGCCCTGGAGCATCATCCCGATCCGGCTGCGGACGCGCTGGCGATCGGAGACGGGGTCGAGGCCCAGCACACGGAGGGTTCCGCCGTCCGGCCGCAGGAACCCTTCGCAGACCTCGACCGTGGTGGTCTTGCCGGCTCCGTTGGGACCGAGGAGCGCCATCACCTCGCCGCGGCCGAGCCGCAGGTCCAGTCCCGCCACGGCGGTGGTCTGTCCGAACCTCTTGACGAGTCCCTCGACGAGTAGCGCGGGGGAGTCGGTGGGTGAGGTCACGGGAGCATTCTAGGTCGCTCCGACGACCGCGAGCGCAGCAGCCCCGGCCAGCGGAACATCGCGATCAGCAGGATCGACACCGCCACCACGGTGGCCACCCATGCCTGGACGGTGACGAACGGCGGCAGGCCCGCACCCGGCGGGAGGGTGAAGCAGGCCAGCACGGCGCTGACCGCCACCACGGGAACACGGAACTCCACCCTCGACGCCCACGCCGCGAGCGGGATCAGGGCCCACAGGACGTACCAGGGCTGCACGACGGGGAAGCACAGGACGATGGCGGCCATCGACACCCCGAGTCCGCCGACCGGATCGATCCGCCCCGCGGAGACGGCGAACAGCATCCTGACGGTGACCACGCCGGCGATCACGAGCGCCGTGGTCTGCACCATCACCAGGATCTGGGCCGTGTGGTCGCCCAGCCCCAGGTACTGCCCGATCCCGCCGACGATCACTCCCAGGGCGGTGGGCGGGGAGAGCCAGCTCCGCAGCGACGTGGCCGCCCCGAGCTTGGTGATCCACCCGAGGCCGGACGAGGTGACCAGCATGGCCAGCCCGGTGGTGGCACCGCTGATCACGACCATCACCAGCGCGGCCCGCACGGTGGCGAGGGAGCCGCCACCCCACCGTCGGGCGAGCGCCATCCCGACGAAGCCCAGGGCGACGACGGTGGGAAGTTTCACCAGTGCCGACCCGGTGACAAGGACGGTCCCGACGATGAAGAGCACGGTGGTCCGTGGCCCGGACTCGAGGGAGTCCACGGCGCGCAGGGCCAGGACGAGCCCGACGGCCAGCAGTCCCATCATGAGGGACTCGGAGTGAATCCCCGACACGAGATGGAACAGGACGAGGGGATTGGCCACCGCCAACCAGAGCGCCGCCACGTCCGACACCCCGCAGTACTCGGCCAGTCGCGGGACCGCCCACCCGAGCATGAGTATCCCGACGATCGCCACCACCCGG
Source organism: Dietzia sp. SYD-A1 (assembly GCF_015356725.1). Lineage (NCBI taxonomy): Bacteria > Bacillati > Actinomycetota > Actinomycetes > Mycobacteriales > Dietziaceae > Dietzia > Dietzia sp. SYD-A1. The sequence continues at coordinate 8,531 of NZ_JADDKI010000176.1, read as the reverse complement.
TGCAGGATCGTTCCGGCCACCACGTCGTCCCCCGTCAGGGTGTGGATGACCTTCTGCACCCCGAGGAAGAGCGGACCGTACTGATTGGGGGTGTCCCGCCAGATGTCCGGGACGTTGACGGTCAACGCATGAGAGGTTCCCAACGCCGACACGGGGCCCAGTTCGTACGGGTCGTCGAGGGTGTTGCCGATGGCGCCCTGGGCCAGGTAGCTGTAGACGTCCTTGCTGAACATGGGCGGGGCGAGGGCGAGCGGCAGGGCCCACGAGGCGATGATGCGGTCGAGGGTGGCACGGTCGATCCGGCCGCTCAACCGTCCCCGGCGATCCCTGCCCAGGACGTACGGGGCCAGCAGCAGCCAGCAGAGTGTCACCACCACCATCCCGGTCATGACCACCGTCATGGAGGACTGCTGCAACCTGAGCCACAGCCCGATCAGGCGCTCGCCGGCGACGGGATTCTGCAGCACGGGCAGAGCGCCCGCGCCGAGGGCGCCCACCGACATGGCGACGGCGGCGGTGGTGCCGATCCTGCGGATCCGACCGAGGCGGGCCAGTTCCGCCGACGGTGGTGTCCCGGTGGATCGCTCCTCGGTGTGCAGCCGGGCCGTCACCACTCCCGCGCCGCGGACCGGGAATCTGGGTGCCACTGGCCTCAGCCTCTCTCCACGGTGGGTGCCGGAGGACTCCGCCCGGCCGCCGACGCCGGGTTCGCGGGGGTGGGAATATTTCCGTCACGAAGGTGTTGCGTAATATGACGTGGTACGTCCCCGACGGGGCGCACCGAGCATAGCCGGAAGGGAGAGTCAGTTGAGCGTGCAGCACGTCTACGAGAACAGCACGCGACCCGACACCCGCTCGGCCGTCCGTGAACTCCTGCTGGAACGAGGGGCTCTCACCGCAGCCGAGATCGGGCAGGAGCTCGGGCTGACGGCGGCGGGCGTCCGCCGCCATCTGGATCAACTGGTCGAGTCCGGGCAGGTCGAGGCCACCCGAACCCGCCCGGCCGGCACCCGCGGACGCCCCGCCAAGGCTTTCCGGGTCACCGCGATGGGCCGCAGCTCGGCCCAGCACGGGTACGACCATCTCGCCGTGGAGGCCCTGTCCGCGCTACGGCGCGTCGGCGGGGCCACCGCCGTGGCGGACTTCGCCCGCCAGCGCGTCCGGTCGATCGTCGGGCACGTCCGCCCCGCGGACGGTCCGGAGGACGTCGAACGCGCGGCGACCGACGTCGCCGCGGCCCTGACCGAATCCGGGTACGCGGCATCCATCGAGGACGCCGGGGCGGGCCTGCAGATCTGCCAGCACCACTGTCCGGTGTGGAACGTCGCGTCCCGGTTCCCCGAATTGTGCGAGGCCGAGCAGGAGGTGGTGTCCGAGATCGTGGGCACCCATGTCCAGCGCCTCGCCACCATCGCCGGCGGACACTGCGCCTGCACCACGAACATCCCCACGGGGATGGTGACCGCCGGTGACCTGGCGGCCACCATGCCCGCAGCGGCCGACGCAGACGCGTCGGTTCCGACCCCCGAAAGGACTGTGCGATGACCATCACCCCAGATCAGGTGACGGCCGACGTCACCGTGCACGAGCCGACCACCGACGAGGAGCGGATCGCCTCGCTCGGCCAGTACAACTACGGTTGGCACGATTCCGACTCCGCCGGTGCGACCGCACAGCGTGGCCTCTCGGAGGCCGTGGTGCGTGACATCTCCACCAAGAAGAACGAGTCGGAGTGGATGCTCGCCAAGCGGCTCAAGGCGTTGGCGACGTTCTACAAGAAGCCCATGCCCGCCTGGGGTTCGGACCTGTCGGGGATCGACTTCGACAACATCAAGTACTTCGTCCGCTCCACGGAGAAGCAGGCCACCTCGTGGGAGGACCTGCCCGAGGAGATCAAGAACACTTACGACAAGCTCGGTATCCCCGAGGCGGAGAAGCAGCGCCTGGTCGCGGGCGTCGCCGCCCAGTACGAGTCCGAGGTGGTCTACCACCAGATCCGGGAGGACCTGGAGAGCCAGGGTGTCATCTTCATGGACACCGACACGGCGCTCAAGGAGCACCCGGAGTATTTCGAGGAGTACTTCGGCTCGGTGATCCCGGCCGGTGACAACAAGTTCTCCGCGCTCAACACCGCCGTGTGGTCGGGTGGCTCGTTCATCTACGTGCCCAAGGGCGTCCACGTGGACATCCCGCTGCAGGCCTACTTCCGGATCAACACCGAGAACATGGGCCAGTTCGAGCGGACGCTGATCATCGTGGACGAGGACGCCTACGTCCACTACGTCGAGGGGTGCACGGCGCCGATCTACAAGTCGGACTCCCTGCACTCGGCGGTCGTCGAGATCGTGGTCAAGAAGGGCGGTCGCTGCCGCTACACGACCATCCAGAACTGGTCGAACAACGTCTACAACCTCGTCACCAAGCGCGCCCGGGCCGAGGAGGGCGCCACCATGGAGTGGATCGACGGCAACATCGGGTCCAAGGTGACCATGAAGTACCCCGCGGTGTGGCTCACGGGCGAGCACGCCAAGGGCGAGGTCCTCTCGGTGGCGTTCGCCGGCGAGGGACAGCACCAGGACACCGGGTCGAAGATGCTTCACCTGGCCCCCAACACGTCCTCGAACATCGTCTCCAAGTCGGTTGCGCGAGGCGGTGGCCGATCCGCCTACCGCGGGCTCATCCAGATCAACCCCGGCGCGAAGGGCTCCAAGTCCAACGTCGAGTGTGACGCCCTGCTGGTGGACAACATCAGCCGGTCCGACACGTACCCGTACATCGACATCCGTGAGGACGACGTGACGCTCGGGCACGAGGCCACAGTGTCCAAGGTGAGCCAGGACCAGCTCTTCTACCTCATGAGCCGAGGCCTGGCCGAGGACGAGGCCATGGCCATGATCGTGCGCGGATTCGTCGAGCCGATCGCCAAGGAGCTCCCCATGGAGTACGCCCTCGAACTCAACCGCCTGATCGAACTCCAGATGGAAGGATCGGTGGGCTGACCGCCATGACCGACACCACTACTGCCACCACTGGATCCGGCCCCACCCCGGTGACGGACCGCTACGGTATCCCCGTCACCGCCACCAAGGGCGACCAGTTCTCCTCCTTCGACGTGAACGCGTTCGAGGTGCCGAGCCACAAGGACGAGATCTGGCGCTTCACCCCGCTCAAGCGGCTCCGCGGGATCCACGACGGAACCAATGTGACCGCCACCGGGAACCTGCTGGTCTCCGTCGCCGAGCGTGACGGACTGACGATCGAGACCGTCGGGACCGACGACAAGCGGATCGGCGAGGCCGGGGCACCCCGCGACCGCGTCGCCGCGCAGGCCTTCACCTCCGTCGCCGAGGCGACGGTGCTGACAGTGGCCACGGAGACGGTTCTCGACGACCCCGTGTACGTGACCGTCGACGGCCCGGGGGAGGGGGAGCTGGCCTACGGCCACGCCCAGATCCGACTCGAGCCGTTCGCCAACGCGACCTTCGTGGTGGACCAGCGCGGCGGGGGGACGATCGCCGAGAACGTCGAGTTCGTCGTCGGCGACTCGGCGCACCTCGAGGTCGTCCTCATCCAGGACTGGGACGACGACGCGCTGCACCTGGCCAACCACCACCTGCAGGTCGGTCGCGACGCGACCCTGACCTACACGGCGGTGACCTTCGGCGGCGAGCTCGTGAGGATCGCACCGCTGACGACGTTCACGGCCCCCGGGGGCACGGTGAACGTCAACGGTCTGTACTACGCGGACGACGGACAGCACATCGAACACCGTCTGCTGGTGGACCACGCGGTACCCAATTGCACGTCGCGGGTCCTGTACAAGGGCGCCCTGCAGGGTGACGCGTCGTCGAACCTGCCCGACGCCCACACCGTGTGGATCGGCGAGGTCCTCATCCGCGCGGCGGCCGAGGGTACGGACACCTACGAGATGAACCGCAACCTCGTCCTCACCGACGGGGCCCGCGCGGATTCCGTCCCGAACCTCGAAATCGAGACCGGCGAGATCGCCGGCGCCGGTCACGCCAGCGCCGTGGGCCGATTCGACGAGGAGCACCTGTTCTACCTCATGTCCCGGGGGATTCCCGAGGACACCGCACGGCGCCTGGTCGTCCGGGGCTTCTTCGGCGAGGTGATCAACCGCATCGGCGTGCCCGAGGTACGTGATCGGATCGCCGAGGCCGTCGAACTGGAACTGCAGTCATCCGGGATCTGACCCCCGGGCCCGAGAGACCACCCCCGAAGACTTCACGAAGATTGCGAGCACACCAATGACCATTCTCGAGATCAAGGGCCTGACGGCCCGCGTCGCGGCGACCGCCGACTCGGCCGAGACCGTCGACATCCTCAAGGGTGTCGACCTGACCATCGAGTCCGGGCAGACCCACGCCATCATGGGGCCGAACGGCTCCGGCAAATCGACTCTGGCCTACGTCATCGCCGGCCATCCCAAGTACGAGGTCACCGGCGGCACCGTCACCCTCGACGGGGAGGACGTCCTGTCGATGGAGGTCGACGAGCGGGCCCGCGCCGGCCTGTTCCTGGCGATGCAGTACCCGACCGAGATCCCCGGGGTCTCGACCGCCAACTTCCTCCGTACCGCCGCCACCGCCGTGCGCGGCGAGGCGCCCAAGCTGCGGCACTGGGTCAAGGAGGTCAAGGAGGCCATGTCCGACCTCGACTTCGACCCGGCCTTCTCCGAGCGCAGCGTCAACGAGGGCTTCTCCGGTGGCGAGAAGAAGCGCCACGAGATCCTCCAGCTGGATCTGCTCAAGCCCAGGATCGCCGTGCTCGACGAGACCGACTCCGGCCTGGACGTCGACGCCCTGCGCGTGGTGTCCGACGGGGTCAACCGCTACAAGGCCGAGGAGAACGGCGGCATCCTCCTCATCACGCACTACACCCGCATCCTGCGGTACATCACGCCCGACCGCGTGCACGTCTTCGTCGACGGCCGGATCGCCGCCTCCGGGGGCGCGGAACTGGCGGACGAGCTCGAATCAGAGGGGTACGAGAAGTACCTCACACCCGCGAACGCCTGATCGGACAGCTGGGAGACTATGACCTCGACCCTCGACATCACGACCCTCCGCTCGGATTTCCCGATCCTGCAGCGGACGGTTCGTGACGGCAAACCCCTCGTCTATCTGGACTCCGGGGCGACCTCACAGCGCCCGATCCCGGTGCTCGACGCCGAACGGGACTTCCTCCTGAGCTCCAACGCCGCCGTTCATCGCGGTGCACACCAGCTCGCCGAGGAGGCGACGGACGCCTACGAGGACGCCCGGGCCGACATCGCGGGGTTCGTCGGAGCCGATGTCGACGAGCTCGTCTTCACCAAGAACGCCACCGAGGCGCTCAACCTGGTCGCGTTCGCGCTCGGAGACGACCGCTTCGGCCGGTACGCCGTGGGACCGGGTGACGAGGTCGTGATCAGCGAACTCGAACACCACGCCAATCTGGTGCCCTGGCAGGAGCTGTGCCGACGCACCGGTGCCACCCTGAAGTGGTACGGACTCACCGACGACGGACGGATCGACCTCGACTCACTGCAGTTGACCGACGCGGTCAAGGTCGTCGCCGTGACCCATCAGTCCAACGTCACCGGCGCCGTGACCGACGTCGCACGTGTGGTGGAGTCCGCGAGGGCGGTGGGCGCACTGGTGGTATTGGACGCGTGCCAGTCCGTCCCGCACATGGCCGTGGACTTCCACGCACTCGGTGTGGACTTCGCGGCCTTCTCCGGGCACAAGATGCTCGGCCCCACCGGCATCGGCGTCCTCTACGGACGTCGGGAGCTGCTGCGGGCGATGCCGCCGGTGCTCACGGGGGGCTCGATGATCTCCACCGTGACCATGGAGAAGTCCACCTACGCCGACCCGCCGCAGAGGTTCGAGGCCGGGGTGCCGATGGTCTCGCAGGCCGTCGGTCTCGGCGCAGCGGTCCGCTACTTGCGCGACGTGGGCATGGAGGCGGTCGCGCGTCACGAGGAGTCGCTCACCGCGGCCACCCTGGAGGCCCTGGACCAGATCCCGGGCATCCGGATCGTCGGTCCCCGCGACATGGTCGCGCGCGGCGGCGCCGTGTCCTTCGTCGTCGACGGCGTCCACGCCCACGACGTGAGCCAGGTGCTCGACGACGACGGGGTGGCGGTGCGCGTGGGACACCACTGCGCGTGGCCGCTGCACCGCCGATTCGGTGTGCAGTCCACCGTCCGCGCCTCGTTCGCGCTGTACAACACCCTGGACGAGGTCGAGGTGCTCGCGCGGTCGCTGCGCCGGGCACAGGAGTTCTTCGGAGTGGGAGGTGCCCGTTCGTGAAGCTCGAGCAGATGTACCAGGAGGTCATCCTCGACCACTACCGCCACCCCCACCACAGTGGGCTGCGGGAACCCTTCGGCGCCGAGGTCCATCACGTCAATCCGACCTGCGGCGACGAGCTGACACTGCGGCTACGACTCTCCGACGACCTGTCGACGATCGAGGACGTCTCGTACGACGCGCAGGGTTGCTCGATCAGCCAGGCGTCCACCTCGATGATGGCCGACCTCATCGTCGGCCGCACGGTGTCGGAATCACTCAGGGCCTACGACGCCTTCCACGAGATGATCTCCTCCCGCGGGACCAACGAGGGGGACGAGGAGATCCTCGACGACGCCGTCGCCCTGTCCGGGGTGTCCCGATACCCGGCACGCGTCAAGTGCGCGCTGCTCGGGTGGATGGCCTACCGCGATGCACTCGGCCGACAGACCGACCACCACCAGGAGTGAAGTGACATGACCGAGCAGATGACCCCGGCCAACGACCCGTCCGTCGACGACGCCATGTCGGCGGCGGAGAACGAGACCCCCGCGGGCACCGTCTACAACGGTGAGTTCCGTCCCGACCCCAATCGCCCCGAGCAGTCGGAAGAGGACCTGGCGCTGGTCGCCGACCTCGAGGAGGCCATGCGCGACGTGGTCGATCCTGAGCTCGGGATCAACGTGGTGGATCTCGGGCTGGTCTACGACATCTGGGTCCGCCCGGGTGAGACCGAGGGGTCGACCATCGCCCGCGTCGACATGACTCTGACCTCGGCGGCCTGTCCGCTCACCGACGTGATCGAGGATCAGGCACGAAGTGCGGTGGTGGGTTCCGACCTGGCCAACGAACTCGAACTCAACTGGGTGTGGATGCCGCCGTGGGGCCCGCAGATGATCACTGACGACGGCCGAGAGCAGCTCCGCGCCATCGGCTTCACGGTCTGACATCCGACGCCGACATCAGCCCGGGCCCCCGGATTCGGGCGACGCCGGGTACCGCCTCTCCCGGCCCGCCAGGTGGCTCCTGCTGCCCTCACTTCTCCTCGCCCCCCTGTCCGGGTTCCTCTACACGATGGTCCGGACCACGGGGAGCTACGAGCCCGATCAGGGCTGGACCCTGCTGTGGACCGCGTTCGACATCGGGTCCGAGGGGAACGTCGCGGTCTGGTTCGCCTCCACGATGTGGCTGCTCGTCGGCGCGTTGGCCGCGATGGCGGCCCTCACCTCCGACCGGTTCCGCACCTCGTGGTGGGTGTTCGCCGCCGTGGCCGTCATCGCCTCGGCCGACGAGGCGGCGCAGCTCCACGAACGCCTCTTCTATTTCGGTGACCGCCTGGCGCCGACGTTGCCGGGGGATCTCCACTACAGCTGGGTCATCCCCGGGACCGCCATCGCGCTGGTGGTCGCCGCGCTTCTCATCCGCCTGGTCCTCGCCCTCCGAACCCGGGTGACGGTCGGGCTGATCGGCTCGGCGGTGGTGTTCCTCCTCGGCGCGCTGGTCATCGAGTCGATCTCAGGGATCGTGGAACGCGACCAGGGGATGTCCGACCTGTATGTGGCGATCATGTACGTCGAGGAGACCTTCGAACTGATCGGGGTGGCATGGGCCGTGATCGCGCTCGCGTCGATGTTCCGCCTCACCGGTCGCCGCGGATCACTCACCCTCACCTTCGACGGGTTCCCCGACAGGGCGGAGGAGACCGGGCCGGGCCACCCCGTGTCGGGCTAGCGCAATCGCGCGTCGACCGCAGTACGGGGGGACCGCCGGAGTAGCGCGCTGATCATCCCCACCTTCCCACTCGCCGGCATGCCCACCCACATGTCCCACATCGCCAGCGCCAGCTGGTACGAGGGGCTCGCGCCGTCGAGAAACCACTTCTGTCGACGCCCCTCGATCCGGCCGAACGCGTCGAACAACTGCCGGAGCGTCCGATCGTCGGCGCGCAGGAGTACACGGAGCCCGATCCCGTGCAGTGTGGTGCTGGCCGGGGACCGGGGCGCGGGAATCGGGAACCCGGTACGGACGGCGTGGACAGCGGCCGGCACGGCGGCCAGCATCGAGGCCACCGAGTACCCTGTCGCGGCGTGTCCGTGTCCACCGGCGGTGCCGAAGGCATCGATGCGGGGATCGCCCGCCCAGCCACCGCGGGGAAGGAGCGGGATGCGCACCCGCTCCACGTCGAGTGGCGCGTCGATGGCCGACCGCGACACCCCGCGCCGCACGAGCCGCGAG
>NZ_JADDKI010000175.1:0-21547 GCF_015356725.1 Dietzia sp. SYD-A1 | reverse complement strand
GGGGTGCGCTGTGTCGACCCCGCCGTGGGGTGGGCGGCGTCAGGAGGTGCTGCCGCGGCGTGGTGCTGCGGCTGGTGAACGTCGGTCATGGTGTCGCGTCCTTGGAGGTCAGGAGGGTTAGGGGTGGCGGTGAGGAGCAGGGGGGGAAGGCCGGGTCAGGCCGGTGATGAGGTCCGCGCGGGGGCGTGCTCGGCCAGCAGTAGGTCGTACGAGCTGCCGGCTTCGATGATCGCGACGGTACGAGGGTTGGGTGGGGTGCCCGTGATCCGGGTGCCGGTGGCGGCCTCCAGGGTCGCGGTTCGCCAGTCGAGTGTGATCTCGTCGCCCGTCGAGACCGCCGCGGTGACCCCCGGGATGGTGATCAGGGGCATGCCGTTGAAGGTCTCGCCGCGCCAGAAACCGGGGGAGAACGATTCGGCGACGACAGCGGCGATACCGAGGTCCCGGAGGGCGATCATCGGCGGGTAGTGCGGATGGCCGTAGCCGAAGTTCCGGCCCCCCACGACGATGTCGCCGGGCCGGACTCGCTCGGCGAAGCCGGGGTCGAAGTCCTGCATGCAGGCCGCCCGCAACAGTTCGCGGTCGTAGGTCTTGATGTTGGCCACGCCCACCACCAGGTCGATGTCGAAGTCGTCCCCGAAGACCCAGGCGACGCGGCCGGTGATGACGTCGGGCGGGGGCGGGTACGCGCTCATCGGGAGGCCTCCCCGATGGTGCCGGTGATCGCACTGGCGGCGACGGTGTACGGGGAGCCCATGTAGATGTTCGCCTCGGGGCTGCCCATCCGGCCGGTGATGTTGAGGACGCCGGTGGAGATGCAGTTCTCGTCGGGTCGGAGGGGTTGTTGGTAGCCGAAGCAGAAGTCGCAGCTGGACTCGGCGATCGTCGCCCCGGCGGTGCGCAGGACGTCGAGGATCCCCTCCGCCTCGGCTTGGGCGAAGACCTTCTTGGACGTCGGGACGATGTTGAGCTCGACCGTCGGTGCGACCTTCTGCCCGTCGAGCACGAGGGCGGCGGCCCGGAGGTCCTCGATGCGTCCGCTGGCGCAGGACCCGATGAAGGCGCGGGTGATGGGGGTGCCCTCGAGCTCGGCGGCCGTCGAGGTGTTGGCGACGCGCGCCGAGCCCGGCCGGACGACGCGGGGCACCAGGGTCGACAGGTCGATGCTGTGGCGCGCGGCGTAGGTGGCGTCGGCGTCGGGGTAGACCGGCTCGAACTCCCCGCGAGCGACCTCGCTGGCGTAGGCGATCGAGACGTCGTCGGGCTCGAAGATCGCCGAGACCGCGCCGGTGAACATCGCCATCCCGCACAGGCCCTGCCGGTGGTCGATCGCCATGTCGCGGGCACCGGGGCCGCCGAACTCCATGACCTGGTGGGCGCAGCCGTCGGCGCCCACCAGCTCGATGATGGTGTGGACCAGGTCGCGACTGTCCACCCCGTCCGGGAACGTCCCGGTGAGCTCGAACCGGGTGGTCCGGGGGATGTCCACGTGCACCTGCCCGGTGACCCAGGCCTCGATGAGGTCGCGTCGGATGCCCCAGCCGAGGGCGTTGAAGGCGCCCACCCCGCTGATGTGGCCGTCGAAGTGGACCAGGAAGTCGCCGGGGGTCGCCAGGCCGAGCTCGGCGGTCAGCTGGTGGCCGATCCCCTGGGCCTCGTGGAGCTCGATGCCGTAGAACTCGCACCAGTCCCGGGTCACCTGGTGGACCTCGGTCTCCCGCTGGTCTTTCCTGGTGAGCATGTGGTCGATAAACACCACGTACCGGCTGGGGTCCTCGAGCCGGGTGATGCCGAAATCCTCGTGCATCTGCCGGAACATGTCGTCGGTGTAGCCAGGGAAGTCGTAGGCGATCATTCGCGAGGGCCGGACGGCATGGTTCTCACCCGCGTGCACGGTGGGATGGTCGGTGGTCCTGGCGAGGATCTTCTCGGCGATCGTGAAGCCCATCGGTCACGCCCCCTTCGCGGGCAGGTACTCGTTCTGCATGGCCTCGACCTCGGGGAAGCCGATCATCTCGACGAACTCGTGGTGGGCCATCGCGTCCGCGCTCACCTCGGCCGGGGGCTCACCCGCCGCGAGGCGACCCAGCACCGTGCGTGCCGCGCCGGTGGTGGCCATGAGCAGTTGGGTGGGAAGCAACGCCAAGCGCACGCCGATCTGGTCCAGGACCTCGGGGGTGAACTCCCGCTCCGTCCAGGTGGACGCGGTCAGCGTGGCCATGAGGGGGACCCCGACCTCGGTGTGGCAGCGCTGCCACTCCTCGACGGTGCTGAAGGTCTTGGTGACCGGCATGATCATGTCGGCGCCGGCCTCGACGTAGGCCCGGCCGCGCCGGAGTGCCTCGTCGCCGGTGGCGTCCGTGCGGGCGATCAGCAGGACGTCGTTCGGGGTGTTGTCGCGGACGGCGCGGATCTTGCCGACCGCTTCGGGCACGGAGATCAGGTCGACGGGGTCGCCCACGCAGATCGGGCAGGACTTGGGGGAGACCTGGTCCTCCATGAACATGCCCTGCACGCCGGCCTTGACGAACATCGTCGCCGTGCGGGCGGCGTTGACGGCGTTGCCGTACCCGGTGTCGATGTCGGCGACCACGGGGAGTGCGGAGGCGGCGGTGATGGTGCGGATCGCGGTGAGGTTCTCGCTCATCGTGTAGAGCTCGGCGTCGAGGAGCCCCAGGGCGGCGGAGATCGCGAAGCCGGAGGCGCACAGCGCGTCGAAGCCGGCCTGCTCGGCCAGCCGCGCCGTCAGTCCGTCCCACACGCCCGGCGCGTACACGATTCTCTCCGAGGTGAGGTCTTTCAGGGTGGGCGCGGTCATCCGAGCTCACCTCCATTTCGTATAGCGGAACGCATTTCGTAATGCGGTACGAACCTAAACGTGGTCCGCGTCACATGTCAAGTGCGGGCGCGCGGGCTGGGCACGAGGTCGGCTGCCTACGATGGCGGGACCGCCCGACACCCGGACAGAACAGGACCTCCCCGTGACCAGCCCACCCAGGCCCCCGTCGTCCGGATCAGACGCGCCGCAGAGCAGGGAACTGGTGGGCGCGCTCCTCAAGGCCTGCGCGCTCCTCGACCACTTCGGGGCCGACCGCTCCACATGGACGCTCACCGAGCTGACCGAGGTCAGCGGCATGAACAAGACGACCGTGCACCGGCTCATGGCGACCCTCATCCACGCGGGGTGGGTGGACCGCACGCCCGACGGCGGCTATCGGGTGACCGTGCGGCTGTTCGAGATCGGGGCGTCGGCCCTGGCGGGCCTCGACATCCGCTCGGCCGCGCGATCATTCATGACGGGGCTGGTCGCGGAGTTCGGCGACACGGCGTACCTCATGGTCCCGGCGGACGAGGGTGCCGTGTGTATCGACAAGGTGGAGGGGAGCGGGAGCCTCGTCGTCGCCGGGATCAACATCGGGACCGTCCTGCCGTACCACGCCGCGGCCGGCCCGGTCGCGATGCTGGCCCACTCTCCGGAGCTGCGGGACACCTGGATCCGGCCGGGGCTGCAGACCTATACCTCCCGCACAGTGCACGAGCCGGGCGACCTGGCCGCGCATCTGGACGAGGTGCGCGCCGCCGGGTACTCGGTGAGCGAGTCCGACTTCCTCGAGGGGGTGTCCGCCGTCGCGGCACCGATCCTCGACGACGACGGGTCCGTGCTGGGGTCGATCAGCATCGGGGGCCGCTCCGAGAACTTCTCCGGCGAGGTCCTCGAGTCCAAGATCGCGCACGTCACGCGAGCGGCCCACCGGATCTCGGCTGCGCTGCAGGCCGCGCGAGGGTGATTGAGGCCCGAGCTTGGGTCAACTACTCTTGACATAGAAAGTCAAGCGCGCTTAACATCGACCCATGGCAGTTCGAGAGTCCGACGCGGTCGGATCGAACCCGGTCCGGGAGTACCGCAAGGAGAAGCGGGTCACCCAGGCCGAGCTCGCCGAGGCGGTGGGCGTCAGCAGGCAGACCATCATCGCGGTCGAGCGGGGCGACTACTCGCCGTCGGTGTATTTGGCGATTCGCATCGCGCGGGCGCTGGAACGGTCGGTCGAAGAGCTATTCATCCTGGAGGAGGAACCCCGATGACTCAGCGTGACAGCGTGTTCGACCGGTGGTCGGACCGGGTGATGAACCTCGACAGCCCGGTGTACGGCGATGAGCGGGAGCGCACGGTCTTCATGGAGGCGAGTTCGTTCGGCCTGACCATCGGGCTGTACGCGGGATTGGCGGGAGCCGTCGTCTCGGCGGCGTTCGGTCTGATCCTGCTCCCCACGGTGCTCCTCGTGCTCACGATCCTGCCCGCGGCGGCGACCCAGTGGTACGCGCGACGGCGGGGAGTGCACCTCAACGCCCTCGCCGAGAAATCCGGCGCCAGGTCGGCGCTGATCACCATGGTCGGGGGGTGCGCGCTCGTCGCCCTGGTCTTCGCCGCGATGACCTTCACCGTCTTCGCTGGTCAGCCGCTCCTGCCGACCCCGTCCGTCACGCTGACACCCGGGGAGGGTCCGCTCGGCGGGGCGGCACAGGGCGCCGTGATCGGCGGGATGATCGGTGCGGTGGCCGGGATGATCGGGTCGGTCGTGAGCTACCGCAAGGCCAGCCGCGGGAAGTAGGAGCGTCCGTGCGCCGGGGGCCGTGTCGCTGAGCGGCCCACCCCCTGTCTCCCCGGCACAACTGCCCGGCCTTTCTTTGGCGTCCTGGGCCGTTCTCAGGCACCTGGCCACTCCATAGTGTTGCGGATCACACCGATCCCCATCACGTTGAAGGTTGCCGGATGCCCACGCACACTGACCTGCTCGGATACTTTGTCTGGAACCGGGCCGAGGGTCTCGACTCGCCCTTCGCCGCGGACGAGAATACGGGGCTGACGTACCGCGAGTTCTCGCAGCTCGTGTCCGCGTACGCCCAAATCCTCACGAGCCACGGCGTCGGCGAGCGGGACGTCGTGGCGGTACATCTGTCCAACCGGGTCGAGTTCTTGATCGCCATGATGGCGGCCTGGAGCCTGCGGGCGGTCGCGACGCCGGTCAACCCGGTCCTCGCGCCTGCGGAACTCGAGCACCAACTCGCCGACTCGAACACCCTCGTCGTGGTGACCGAGTCGCCGGACGCCATCCGCGCGCTCACCGTCTCGCCGACCGTGCTCGATGTCGCCGAGTGCCCCACCACCGGCGAGACGATGCCCACCGCCACGTGCGCGCCGGAGGACACCGCGCTGCTGGTCTACACCTCCGGGTCCACCGGACGGCCCAAGGGTGTCGAGCTGACCCACGCGAATCTCGAGCACATGACCCGCGCGCTGGCCGAGCATGTCGACGCCCGCCCGGATGAGCACTGTCTGCTGGTCCTGCCGCTGTTCCACGTCAACGCCATCTGCGTGAGTGTTCTCCTGCCCGCCGCCGTGGGTGGCCGCGTCACCCTGCTTCGGCGTTTCAAACCGGACACCTTCCTCGACGCGATCGAGGAGCACCGGCCGACGTACTTCTCCGCCGTCCCGGCCATCTTCGCGACCCTCGCCGACACCCCGGGCGCCGAGAACCGGGACTTCTCCTGCCTGCGGCGCGCGATCTGCGGCGCGGCTCCCGTCTCCAGGGAGCTCCTCGACCGGGTGACGGGGGTCCTCGGCCTCCCGGTGGTCGAGGGGTACGGCCTCACCGAGGGCACCTGCGCCTCCACGTGCAATCCGCCGGCTGGCCCGATCAAGGCCGGCTCCGTCGGGATCCCCCTGCCCGGGATCAGCGTCAAGGTCGTCGATCAGGACGGCGGTGAGCTGCCCGTCGGCCGGGCCGGCGAGGTGATGATCTCGGGCCCCACGGTCATGAAGGGCTACCTGGGGATGCCCGACGCGACCGCGGACACCATCGAGGACGGGTGGCTGCACACCGGTGACGTCGGGAGGTTCGACGCCGACGGCTACCTCACGCTGGTCGACCGCATCAAGGACATGATCATCCGGGGCGGGGAGAACCTGTACCCCAAGGAGATCGAGAACGCCCTGGCCACGCACCCCGCGGTGCTCGAGTGCGCGGTCGTCGGAGCACCACACCAGACCTACGGGGAGATCCCCGTCGCCTACGTCGTGACCTACGCGAACACCGAGGTCACCGAGGACGAACTCCTCGAGGCCGCCCGCGAGCGCATCACCAAGATCAAGCTGCCCGCGGTCATCCACTTCGTCGACGAACTTCCCCGCAACCCGGTCGGCAAGATCGACAAACCCTCACTGCGCCGCGTCGCCGCTCTCACGTAGCGCCGCGTCGCCAGCACCCACTACCGCCACCATCAAAGGAGCACATCATGGGATTCACGCAGGGCGTTCCGCCCGACATCGAGCCGGCGAAATTCAACGGGCTCCCGCTCATGGAGCGGGTGCGGATCGCGCACACGCACTGGGTGGACCACGGGTTCGGCACCCCCAAGATGATCAACGTCATCTACCTGTTCAAGGTGCTGATCGTGCAGATCGGAATCGGTATCACGCTGGCCACCCTGACCTCCGGATTCAACCCGCTCGACGTGGGGAGCTGGTGGAACGAGTTGATCGTCTACCAGAAGGCCATCCTGTGGACCATGTTGCTGGAGATCATGGGCCTGGGCGGCACGTGGGGTCCACTGTGCGGCCGCTTCAAGCCCATGACCGGCGGCGTCCTCTACTGGACCAGAGTCGGCGGCATCCGGCTCCCACCCTGGCCGGACAGGGTGCCGGGCACCCGCGGCGACACCCGATCGCTGTTCGACGTCGTGCTCTACTGCGTGATCCTCGCCAACCTCCTGCTCGCGGTGGTCCTGCCCGGGGTCGCCGCGCGGGGGATGGCGGACCAGTCGGTGGTCAACCCCGTCGTGGTGATGCCGCTGGTCGTCCTGCTGGTGGTCATGGGCCTGCGGGACAAGGTCATCTTTATCGCCTCCCGCGGTGAGCAGTACTACCCCGCGATCATCTTCTTCTCGTTCCTGCCGTTCGTGGACATCGTGGTGGCGCTCAAGCTGCTCATCGCGACGGTGTGGATCGGTGCGGGAATCTCCAAACTGGGCAAGCACTTCTCCCACGTCATCCCCCCGATGATCAGCAACACCCCGTGGGTGATGTCCAAGGCGGTCAAGAGGGCGCACTACCGCAGGTACCCGGAGGATCTGCGCCCCTCCAGGATGGCCTCGGGCGTCGCGCACGTCCTGGGGACCCTGGTGGAGATCGTGGCGCCGCTGGTCCTGCTGTTCTCGACCAACATCTACCTCTCGATCGGCGCCGCCATCCTCATGGTGTGCTTCCACCTGTTCATCTTCTCCACGTTCCCGTTGGCGGTCCCGCTGGAGTGGAACATCCTGTTCGCCTTTGCCACGATCGTGCTGTTCCTCGGATTCCCCAACCAGGACGGCTTCGGCGTGACGGACTTCTCCAACCCGTTCCTGCTGGCCCTCATCGTCGCCGGCCTGGTGTTCTTCCCGATCCTGGGCAACCTGCGGCCCGACCTGGTGTCGTTCCTGCCGTCCATGCGCCAGTACGCGGGCAACTGGGCCACCGCCCTGTGGGCGTTCGCGCCGGGCGCCGAGGCCAAGCTGGACGAGTTCATCGACCGCCCGGCCAAGACGACGCCCGTGCAGCTCGAGTCGATGTACGAGCCCGACGTGGCGCGGATGACGCTCGACCTGACCCTGGGGTGGCGATCGCTGCACAGCAACGGGCGTGGACTGTTCTCGCTGCTCATGCACCACCTGGGGGAGGATCTGGAGAACTACGACGTCCGCGAGGCCGAGTTCGCCGCCAACACGATCATCGGGTTCAACTTCGGCGACGGCCATCTCCACGATCACCGACTGATCGCGGCCATCCAGAAGCGGGTCGGGTACGCCCCCGGCGAGTTCGTGGTGGTGTGGATGGAGTCGCAGCCCATCCACAAGGGCACCCAGCAGTACAAGATCATCGACGCGGCGCTCGGGATCATCGAGGAGGGGTACGTCATGGTGGCCGACGAGGTCGAGGCGCTCCCGCACCTGCCCAACGGCCCGATCCCGCGGTACACCACATGGCGGGCCGGGACGAGCGGCGGGACCACGTCGGGTAGCCGCTCGACGGGTAGCCGCACGACGAGTGACCGCACAGCGGGTGGCCGCGCGGCCGACGAGGCGGTCAGCTCATGAGGTAGCCGCGCGGCGACCGCCGAGGGGGAGCCGATGAGCTCTCGAACCACCACTACGCCGGAGGAGATCAATGAGTACCGCCACCATCGTGGGCAGTGGCCCCAACGGGCTGGCCGCCGCCGTCCACCTCGCCCGCCAGGGGGTCGACGTGACGGTCCTGGAGGCCGCGGACACGATCGGTGGCGGTACCCGTTCCGGCGAATTGACCGTCCCGGGACTGATCCACGACCACTGCTCGGCCATCCATCCGATGGGGGCGGCGTCGCCCTTCCTGCAGACGCTCGGACTGGAGCGCCACGGCCTGCGGTGGCTCCGCCCGGAGATCGACTGCGCCCATCCGCTCGACAGCGGTGACGCCGGGCTCCTCTACACCTCGGTGGCCCGCACGGTCGAGGCGCTGGGGGAGGACGGCCGTGTCTGGCACGCGTTGTTCAACGATCTGGCCCGGGACTTCGACATCCTGGCCGGCGAGCTGATGGGCCCGTTCCTCCATGTGCCCAGGCGGCCGGACAAACTGGCGCTCTTCGGCCCCCGTGCCCTGGCGCCCGCGACGGTCCTGGCCAGGCTGTTCCGCACCGAGCGGGGGCGGGCCCTGTTCGGCGGGCTCGCCGCCCACGTGTACTCCCGTCTCGACCGGCCCGCGAGTTCGGCGGTCGGATTGATGATCGGCGCCTCGGGCCACAAGTACGGGTGGGTGGTGGCCGAGGGGGGCTCGCAGGCGATCGCCGATTCGCTCGCCGCCGACCTGGCCGAGCACGGCGGACGCATCCACACGGGGGTGCGCGTGTCGTCGTCGTCGGATATCCCCCCAGCGGACCTGGTCCTCCTCGACACCTCCCCGGCCACCGCGCTGCGGTTCTTCGGCTCGCGGATGCCCGACCGGATCGCGTCGTCGTTCCGCCGCTTCGCCGCCGGCCCGGCGGCCTACAAGGTGGACTACGCCGTCGCCGGCGGGGTCCCGTGGCGCAACCCCGACTGCGGGAGGGCGGGGACGGTGCACCTCGGCGGGGGATTCGACGAGATCCACCAGGCGGAGAAGGCGGTTGCGCTGGGCCGGATGCCGGAGAGGCCGTTCGTGCTGGTGGGCCAGCAGTACGTGGCCGACCCGGGCCGGGCCGCCGGGGACACCGTCCCGCTGTACGCCTACGCGCACGTGCCCGCCGGTTATCCGGGGCAGGCAAAGGAGGCGATCACCGCGCAGATCGAGCGATTCGCCCCGGGGTTCCGCGACCGGATCGTCGCCACCCACGTGACGCCCCCGTGGCGGCTGGAGGCGGAGAACGAGAACCAGCGGGGCGGCGACATCGTGGGCGGGTCCAACGCCGGTCTGCAGGTGGTCTTTCGCCCCAGGATCTCCGCCGATCCCTATAGCCTCGGGATTCCGGGCGTGTTCCTGTGTTCGGCCTCGACGCCGCCGGGCGCCGGTGCCCACGGGATGCCCGGGTACAACGCCGCCCGCGCGGCGCTGAAGGACCTACGGACGTAGAGGGGAGTGCCGAACGTGGTGAGTGACGACCGTGATGAGTGACGCCCCCCGGGTCGAGACCTCCGATGACGACGACGAGACGCCGGTCTCCCGCGAGTTGGCCGACCTCGCGCGTGAGCTCTCGGAGGACATCGACGCGGTGGTCGCGACGGTGACCAGGTACATCGCGGACACCATCGACGACCTGTCCGCCGAGACCGGCCTGACGGATCTGCTCACGGCGAGTGTGCACGGCAACGTGAGCACGATCCTGCACGTGATGGGCAACAAGATCCCGCTCGATCATCTGCAGCCCACCACCGCCGCGGTCGAGTACGCCTTCCGCCTGGCCCAGCGGAACGTCTCGGCCAACGCTCTGGTCCGCGCATACCACCTGGGGGCCCACGAGATGCAGCGCGTGGTCCTGCAACGGATGGAGACCCGTGGCCTGGCGCCGCAGCGCACCATCGACGTGATCTCCGAGTTCGCCACGATGGAGCACCAGTACATCGACTGGATCATCCGCTACGTCCTCAACGCCTACGAATCCGAGCGGCAGCGCTGGAGCGACATGCCGGGCAGCGTGCTGGTCTCGGCGATCGAGGACCTCATGACCGACCCGGGACGCGGTGCGACGCGGTTCGAGACCAAGACCGGATACGCGCTCAAGCGGACGCACCTGGCCGTGATCGCGTGGGATCCCGATCCGGAGAGCTCTGCTCGCCGGTTGCACAGCAGGATCCTCGCCGCGGCCGGGGTGATCGACGCCCCCGCGCCCCCACTGCAGGTGACGATCGACGAGACGACCGTGTGGAACTGGATCCCGGTCGACGCCGATGCGGTGCGGACCCTCGACCTGACCAGGCTGCGGGAGTCGATGGGCGGCGCCCACCTGGCGATGGGTGAACCGCTGTGGGGGCCCGAGGGGTTCAAGCGCAGCCACGAGCAGGCCCGGATCGCCTTCGGCTGCGCCACCACCACCGCCACCGCCACCGGGCGCCGGTCGCGTGCGGTGACCAGCTACGCCGAACCGGGCCTGGCCGCGACGGCGCTGATCGCCAAAGACACCCCGGAGGCGCGGATCTGGGTGCGGGAGACGCTCGGCCCGCTGGCCGCCGACACGCCGCAGGCGGCGGAGTCCCGGGAGACCCTGGCCACCTATCTCGCCGAGAACCGCAGCCTGATCCGGACGGCGGAGCTACTCCACGTGCACAAGAACACCGTGCGCTACCGCATCACCCGGATCCTCGCCGACCTCGACGCGGAGCGACGCGTGGGGGACACCCTCGACCTCGCCCTGGCGTTGCGGGTCCACGAGCACCTCGGCCACGGGCCCTGAGCGGCGGTCTGTCGACCGGTCGTGCCCCATGTCGATCCGGTGGCATAGTGGGAACGGCAAGCCCCATCGTGTCCGGGCCAATCCGGATACGTGGCGACACCGCATGAATCCGCGCAGGTCAGCGCCTGCGCCGACGAGAGGATCGCACATGGCTATCAACGACGACGACATGACGACCACCGCTAATTCAGGCGAGGGTGTCGCCGACGGCGGCTCCAACCCCGGTGGCCACGACGGCGGTGCCGACGGCTCGGCCAGCAAGGGCGAGGGCACAGCCGACGGCGGTTCGAACCCGGACGGCCACGACGGCGGTGCCGACGGCTCCGCGGACGCCGGCGAGGGCCTGGCCGACGGCGGCTCCAACCCGGACGGTGCAGACGGCGGCGCCGACGGCACGCAGTAATTGCGGGCACTTCATCGGTGCGTCGCGTGCAGCTCTGATGAGTTCGCCGCCCGGGTCTGGGGTCAGCGTCCCCTGCTGACCCGGGCGGCTGAGCTGCCACGCGACTACTCCGATCTTCTGTCGCCGGCGATGGTCGACGAGATCATCGCCGAACGCGGAGTCCGTACACCCTTCGTGCGAATGGCCCGGGAGGGCACGCTCGTCGACCGGTCGTGCTTCACCGGCTCCGCGGGTTTCGGCGCGCAGATCGCCGACCAGCTCGACCCCGACGGCGTGCTCACGCAGTACGCCGCCGGGGCGACGCTCGTCCTGCAGGGCCTGCACCGGTTCTGGCCGCCCATCATCGACTTCGTCCGGGGCATGACCTCGGATGTCGGCCACCCGGTGCAGACCAACGCGTACATCACCCCGCCCGCGAACCGCGGGTTCGATCCGCACTACGACGTCCACGATGTCTTTGTGCTCCAGGTCTCCGGCACCAAGCGGTGGCGCGTGCACGAGCCCGTCCACCGCCATCCGCTGCCCGATCAGCCCTGGACCGATCACCGCGAGGCGATCGCTGAGCGTTCGAGGGACGAGCCGGTGATCGACGCGGTACTCGAGCCGGGGGACTGCCTCTACCTGCCGCGCGGATGGGTCCACTCGGCCGAGGCTCAAGGCGAGACCTCCATCCACCTCACCGTGGGCGTGGCTCCTCTCACCGGGCACGACATGGCACAGGCCGTGATCACGGCGCTGGCCTCGGAGGAGGAGTTGCGCGCGTCGTTGCCGTTCGGGCTCGCCCCGGCCGACGCCACTCGAGCCGAGCCGCACGCCCGCGAGGTCCTCGACGTGTTGGCCAGGGTGATCGCGGAGAAGCAGGAGGAGCTCAGCGATCTCGCCGGCGATGCGCTCGCGACGAAGTACCTCGACCTCACGCGACCCGCCGCGATCCGGCCGCTGGCCACCCTCGACGCGGTCGACTCGCTCGACGCCGACACCCGGGTGCAGTGGCGCGACGGGCTGCACGGCTCGCTCGACGAGAGCTCGCGCGAGACGGTGGCCCTCCGGCTGCCGACCAAGTCGATCACCTTCCCCGCGATCTGCGCCCCGGCCCTGCGTGCGGCGATGTTTGGGGATCCCGTGACGGCCGGATCATTGCCCGGCCTCGACGAGGCGGACGGCCTGGTGGTTCTCCGGCGGCTGCTGCGGGAGGCCGTGCTGGTGGCGTTGTGAGTGCGGTGACCGCGTGACCAGGCCAGCCGATTGGGAACCGTGCAGCGACGCCGCCCTGCGAAGGGGCGATCCCATGGAGGGCTCGGGCTCACGAGGTATGCGGTGGCTCATGCTCGAGCTCTGCGGTCCCTGGGGGCACTCGGCGCTGCTCGAGTCCCCGAGCTTGCTGCCGCCCGAACTGGGTCGGCAGATCGCCCAGCGCGCCCAGGCCGCCGACATCCGGGTCGCAGCGATCCGCCGGCCCGGTAAGCGGCCTGACCAACGGCGGTGGCGGTGGGCTCTGGCCGACGCCCGCCCCGGTCAAGAGTCCTTGCGATGGGGCGAGGTCGACGGCCCCGAGGGGTACGCCGAGATCCCGCTCGACGGCTCCGCCGGCACACCGACCGACGAGCCGCTGGTGGCGATCTGCGCGCACGGCAAGCACGACCAGTGCTGCGCGGTCCGGGGCCGACGAGCCACGTCGCTGATCGCCGAGCGCTACCCCGAGGCGACCTGGGAGTGCTCCCACCTGGGCGGCGATCGTTTTGCCGCCACCATGCTCCTGCTCCCGCACGGGCTCTACTACGGCCACGTCGACCTGGCGGAGGACCCAGCCGACATCGTCACCCGCTACACCGAGGGCCGGGTTGAGCCTCGGAACCTCCGCGGCCGCAGCAGCTACCCGGCGGCCGTGCAGGTCGCGCAGCACCACGCCCGGATGGCGTTCGGGGACGACCGTATCGATGCCTTCGCCCCGTTGGGCGTCGTCGAATCGGACGGGCAGGCGGAGGTGACGCTGGCGGGTTCGCACGGCCCGGTCGAGGTGCGTCTGCGGGAGACGTTCTCCGAACCGATCTTCACGATGTGCCAGGCGCGGTCGGCCGGGCCGGTGAAGGAGTGGGAGTTGGTGGAGATCTCCGGGGGCGGGTAGCGGGCGAGCGGGGTGCCCCATCTGTCGGGGGACCATCTATCACGCTCCCGATCCTCGACTCACTACGAGCACAATGCATCGCCGGGTCCGATCCGTCAATGGTGCGATGAATCGCTACTATCCAACGTGCGGAGGGCGGAACTCGGCTATTGACCGTCTGTCTCCTCAACCGCCGGTGTTGCGGACCGCAGAGCCTGACTGAACCGGGGACATCACATAGTCGAACATGATCGGCACTCGACGATCTCGTGGTGTTTGCCCAGTGTGGCGCTGGCGCACAGGGCTTCGTGACTACCATGCTCCAACTCGGGGAGGGTGGCGCTGCCTGGTGTGCATGTAGATAGCTGTTACTTGTATACGACGCCGCGGTGCCCACCGCCTAGAACGAGTAGAACAAAGCCGTCGTCTTCGATGTCGTAGACGATGCGGTAGCTGCCAACCCGAACACGGTACTCCTTCGCCTCCAGCGAGTATGATTGCTCAGGGCGGTCGCGGCGTCACCGCGAGTGCTTCAATCGATGATCGAAATAGGTATGAGATTCGTTAATTATGGAATCTAAGCGTAGTACCCTCTAACCAGCCAAGGCACTTGAGGTCGTCCCATAGCCAGCTAAGTGCGAGGCGAGTCGCGGGCCGGTAGCCGAGGATGTCGAAGCTGCCGAAGTGAATTGAGAACGACGCCGCGAACGGCTCGTAGGCGGGGCGACCGAGGATTCGTTGCTCGTGCCAGTTGTAGAGCTCTTCATGGTCGTCGCGAAGTTCCGCGTCACGAGCCTCGTCGTTGAGGGTGAGCGACACCGTGTTGATTATGGAGGTGCGATCCAGGGGCGCTCCATTGTGAGCGCTTATGGGTTTCAGCAGCCATGCAAGACTGGGTTCTGGAGGTCCCCAAGTGTCGGGACCATTGGCGCCAGAGGTTGGGTGGCGCACGTTGCCGTAGAACTCAACCGGCATCAGACCCCGGATACCGAGAGTATCGCCGAAGTTTGGGGTGAGCAGCGACGTTAGTTCGAGGTAGCAGTTCATCGCCGCAGCGGCGACGGCCTCGGCACGGGCCAGGATTGTTGCTGGATGATATTGACCCCACGGAGCTTCGTGGGACGGGCCGATGTCCGGACCTGGGTAGAGCGCAGACGTTGCGTCTGGATGCTGGTCTTCCGGCACCATCGGAGAACCTAGGTTCTTCAATCGGCGCATATCGATAATTTCATTTCGGAGAACACTGTCCTGCGAGTAAACAACCTGGTCGGCGACGATCGCGAGCCTCTCGCCGATGTCAGAGCCGAGGTGATCCCGCATGGTTTCCCAGATCCAATTGGGACCCGTTGTAATGGGATGAGTCTTCAACGAAATTGATCGGTTGAGAGCGAAGGGCGAGGCGCCGGACAGTGAGGTGACCCTGTCTAGCGGCGGTCCGGGAAGTTCATCCCGGATTAGCCACGAAATCCGTAGAGACCATGCCTCCACATCGACTGCGAGGGCGATCCGCTCAAGACTGGCCGTTCCGGTCATCTGCGCCGGGAATGTCGCGAGGGCGAGCGGTCCCAGTCCTGCGATCCAGGCTTCTGCTGCAAATCGAAGACGGGCACCAATTTTTGCCCAGTCAGCAGAGTTGTAGTCGGGATTCGTGCGCGCGAGTCCTCCAGCGTGTGTCTCCTTAATGACCCACGCTGCGGCACCGGGGTTCCATCGGACGAGCCTGTCCAT
Organism: Dietzia sp. SYD-A1; assembly: GCF_015356725.1. NCBI lineage: Bacteria > Bacillati > Actinomycetota > Actinomycetes > Mycobacteriales > Dietziaceae > Dietzia > Dietzia sp. SYD-A1. Next base: position 6,375 of record NZ_JADDKI010000175.1, on the reverse strand, counting down.
CACCAGGTCTGCTCGGCCGGGCTCGCCGGCGGCCAGCACGATAGCCAGAACGTACTTCCACCGATCGAACGACTCGAGAGAGGTCATTTCCTCATTGAGGTCGACTTCCTCCTCAAGGATCGCTTTGGCGGCGAACCACTGCTCGAAGGTCGCGAGCGAGAACGCGCAAGTCCGTCCTGTCCGGGTCACTAGCGACGACCCCCGCACACGGGCGGCAATCTGCGCCGTGGTGAATCGCGCGGGATCGATTGGCTTGCCGTCGCGGATGGTCTCGACCGCTAATCGCTTTAGCTCGGCGTAGAGATCGAAACCTTCGCGTTCGACGATATCGTCGACGACGCGGTCGACGAGTTCGGGGATGCCGTTGGCGCCTTCGGCCGCCGAGGCGTGGCGCGCGATGAGCAGCGCGAACAGAGGTCGCCGAGCGGCCTCGGTGAGCTGGTCACTCAGGGGTGGCAATTGCCGTCCAGCAACGGTCGTCATCAACCGACCGGCATGCCCGTCGTCCAGGAGTGGTGCGGCTACTTCGCGAACGGGTGAAGCTGGGTCGACAGCCCGTGCGGTGAGCACTACTCGCGATTTCGGCCAACGGTTAACGAGATTCCTAGCCTCGGCGAGCGTTCTGGTCGCATCCTCGGTGTGCTCGTCGAGGCCATCAACGACCACATCGACCCCATGACTCGCCAGCGACTGGATGCCGATTTCCCCCACCAGGAAGTCTTCGATTGCCTTATTCAGCGTCCCCGAGCTGAGCCACACCGGTATCGGGCCCGCCGAATCCGCTCGTGCTGTGGTCAGGTTGGATCGATGCCATTCTTCTGCCATCTCCGACTTGCCTGACCCCAGGGCGCCGACCAAGACACAAGCATCGCCAGCGTTTAGAACTCGCAGATAATCCGGAACTACAACGTGCTGGCCAAGCGACCGCTCAGCCTGGGCCTCTTCTAGGCCCGCCCCAAGGCGCCGTTGGCGCCGGCGTTGTTCCGACGCCTCGGTAGCGATGTCGATGTACTCTTCGTGCCCGAGCACTGCATATGGGGTGGCGGCAGTCGGCGCAGGCGGCGCAGCTTCACCGTCCAGAACCGTCTCGACCCACTCCTCGTGCTGGGACTTCCACTGGTGGAGCAGCTCTACGGGAAATGACTCGGGCTGTGAATCGATCTGCTGATGGTGGTAGTTGCATAGCAGGATCAGATTTTCGTACCGATTTCGCTCCACCAGCGTCATCGGTGAATCACCGCGAGGTCCGGTGGGCTTTTCTGCCACGATGTGCGCGTCTTCGCAGAGTACTGCCAACCGATTGTGCGGGGTAGCTGCGGCGGTCAGCACCCGTCGGCAACCTGGGAATGCGCAGCGGTTACCAGAGCGCTGATGCAGCTTGCGCTGCTCGGACACCGGAATGGACACGGCTCATTCTCGCCGACCCCGACAAACTGCCGCCATCAGGTGGTCGGCGTTTCATGTACTGGTCTGATCAGCTGCAGGACGCGGCGCAAGTGCTGCCCGAGGTCAGCTGTGAACGAGGACCGTCAGTTCGAGTCGGTGGGGGAGTGTGACCGGGTGTTCGTGGAGAAGGGCTCCGGCCGGTCCTGGGAGGATCGTACGCAGCTCGCCGCGTGTATTGCCTACCTGCGGGACGGTGATCTGCTGGTCGTCGCTTCGATGGACCGGCTCGCGCGATCCCTGGTCGATCTCAAGCAGATTGTCGGTGAGGTCACCGCAAGGGTGCGAGTGTGGAGTTCGTCCACGAACGAGCCACCTACTCCGCCGGCGCCCAGGATCCGCGCGCCGATTTGATGCTGTCGCTGCTTGGTGCGTTCGCCGAGTTTGAACGCGCCATCATCCGGGAACGACAGGCCGAGGGCATTGCTATCGCCAAAGCCAATGGCAAGTACAAGGGACGCAAACGCGTACTGGCCGACAGGCAGATCGAACGGGCCCGCGCCCGCATCGACGCGGGTGAGGGGCCGACCGTGATCGCCCGTGATCTGGGCGTGGGTCGTTCCACGCTGTATCGCGCCCTACAGCGACAACGTTTGCAGCCCCCCGGCGTATGAGCGACTGCCTGTACCTGTTCACGACGACAGGCCGGGGGACCCCTTTTCGAGGCATCACGGTCCCGTCCGTGTCGCACGGTCGGAGGCGTTTATGCAGCTAGATCCGTCGGTACGAGCCGGGTCGTGCCTCGAAGATTCCCACGTCCAGCCCGTTAGTCTGGACTTCAAGAACCCGCCCGTTTCCGTTTCCTTCACTGCGCCCATCCCTCCAGCCCTCAAGCCGTGGGGACGACTCTGACCATCCCGTTGCCCACCGCTCGGTGAAGCCCCACCCCGCCCATTTGTGCAGCATGAGTCAGTGCGAGGAACCATTGATGAGCGAGCGGGTCGGAAGTTCCGAGGCGCAGATCGACATCGAAGCTGATCGCCTGTTTCGCTGGGACGCTCGTCCTTGCCGTCACCCGAACGTGGGCGGGGCGAATCGGGCCGTTCGCCGTCATCGTGACGTTCTCGCAGAGCTCGTCCACGATATTCTGCGGGCAGGGTCCGGGGGTCGATGTCCCAGGGAGCTCCTGTCGAAGATCCATCATCCAGCGGTTGGCGAGAGCGCGAATGAGTATCGCTCCACTCAGTAACGGCTCACCCTCACGCCTGGAAAGGCTTGCCACGCCCATGGTGGCGATGCGGACTCGTCGGTAACGCTGCGCCCGTCCGGCTGCGAGAAGAATCTCGTCCCGCGTCGTCTCGGCGATGGATACCAATCGTCCTTCCAGCCAGTAGTTGGCGCTATCCTCAGTCGAGAATCTCAAGAGTGTCCGCTTGGGTAGGACAGTTGATGGGGACGAATCCACGGTCTTGGCCACCAGTAGAAGGCCAGTCTCGGAACCGGGCAGGTCAATGTGCGAGGACCACGTCTTGAATCCGTTGTGATTTTTGTCGACGCCGACGAGTTCTGTGACGAGGTGTCGCCTTTGAATGCCATCCAGTGCCACCGAGACAGCAGATCCAGGAATCCACGACAATCGGTACCGCCACAGCTTCATCCCACCAGTCTGCCCGTGGATCTGCCGCCTTTGCTTCCGACTGGGGCCCACCAAGCGACGAGTGGGCAAGAAAGAAGAAGGGTATGTGCTCATATTTTCCCAGGTGAAGGACGTATGGGCGACGGCGCGGACAAAGATTCCTATGGAGGCGGCGTGGGGGGTATGCGAAAGCTTCACATCGGGGCACGTCACGCATGACAGAATTCGCCGAGAGGTGAGTTCATCCCTTTCCGCCGAGGTGGATAGATATCGGAGGCTCACGCCGTGCGCACGATGACCCTCTCGGTGCCTTCGTCACCTCGTGTCGAGGCGGTTCAGAGGATGTAGAATGCCTGCCGTTCCTCTAGGCGGCGGTCTCCGATGATGTGCCGTGCCTGTTCTTGTCCGGCGATGATGTAGAAGCGGATCTGGTCCTCGTCGTCGTCCAGGAGACCGTGGACTCGCTGCATAAGGTGGACCAGTGCCGCGTGGTCGTTGAGGTCGAGTTCGAACACGCTCTGCTGTACTCGGGGATCGTGTGCGTGGAGTATGTCGGAGACCCGCTCGCGTCGTCGATTCGACACGATGTCGTAGGTGGCCAGGATGAACATTGGACTCACCGCCAGCCCATAGGTTGGTAGGGGCCTGATTGCAGAATTGCCTCTGCTAACAGGGACGCCTGAGTATCGAGAGCCTGACGATAGCTGACGGTCACTCTTGTGACCGGATGCAGCAGTGTCGTGAGTAGTCGTTCCTCGAGTGCGGTGATCAACAGGCGGCGGGTGGAGACATCCACCCGGCAACCGTCGGCCGTGGACGCGAACCCCCTGGGGTCAAGTTCCTTGCCGCGCAGTAGTCGAAGTACGGTCGTATCGACGATCAACGGGCGAAACTCCTCCATGAGATCGCACACCAAGCTGGGGCGCCCTGACCGACGGGCATGAAGGAATCCCTGGTCAGGGTCGAGACTGGCGACGCCAATGGCGCGTGAGACCTCAGAGCTCAGGATTGTGTAGCCGTAAGACAGCATCGCGTTGACCGGATCGCGCGGGGGACGTCGGTTCCGACGTGCGAACTGCCATTCGTGGGAAATGAGTGACCTCACGCCGTCGAAGTACGTCCGCGACGCCGCCCCTTCTACCCCCATCAACTGCGCGACGGTATGGGCGCGGTCGACGGCGCAGTAGAGAGTATGCAAACGACGGACCGTCGCTGGGTGCACAGCGGTGCGGCGCGACTTGGTTCGGGTGAGGAGTACGCGGCAGTTGGAGATTTTTCCCCGGACCATGGCGCGCGCCAGCTCAATGCGCCGCTCGGGGTCGTCTGACTGCCGGTATTGCGCGACCACCAAAGGGCCGGAGAGTGTGCCGCATCCGAGATGGGCCGTGACGCCGTGCCGGGGATCGGTGACCACGACGTCGACGCCGTGAGTCTTGGCAAGGGCCAGAGCGGCGGTCGTGATCAAGACGCGAGGCCCACAGACGATCGTGCGCACTCTTCGAGCGGGGTGCCGCTGTCTCTGCTTGCCAGCCCGGCACAGCAGGAAAGCGGGCCCTTTGGCACGGAGTGCCGTGGCGGGCTCAAGAAGATAGATCGTCGCTCGGCGGGGAAGGGCAGTCCGGGGGGCGTGAGCCTGGCCGCCAAGAGGGCGACCGAGAAAGACGGTGCCATCGCTGATGTGTTGGACCGCTGTCTTGTCCCGAGACAGTGTCAACCCGCGAACTCGGGCCTCAGCATCGAGGACCTCCAGGATGCGGCAAGCTTCCTCGCGGGAGGGGGCGGTGGCGCAGATATCATCGAGGTAGCGGACGATATGAACACCGTGGTCCCAGAGCGTCCGATCGAGCCGATCGAGGTAAAGATTAGCCAATAGCGGAGACAACGGGGAGCCCTGGGGCAGACCGCGATCGGCTCGTCCGTCACCACCTCGTTCGAGCAAGTGAGTCATTATGGCATCTAGTTCGGGGTCGTCGAGGTACGGGCGTAGGCACTCAAGGACCCCAGAATGGGGGATGCTCGCAAAACAATCGGCGAGATCGGTCCGGACGACCCACTCGGCGCCGTCATCGACCTGCTCACTAACAGCAGAGATCGCATTATCGACTCCCAGACCCGGACGCCCGCCATACGAATCCGGTTGTAGGTCAGGATCGACTAAAGGGGAAAGCACAGAAAGGATGGCGCGTTCCGCGACCCGATCGAGCAGACTGGGAATCTCCAGATGCCGCAGACCGCCACTAGCCTTGGGAATATCCACTCTCCGCAAAGGGCCTGGGGTCCAGGTCCCGTCTTTGAGTTGGGCAGACATGAGGGCAAGAGACTCCAAGAGATGACCTTCGCACCGGCGGCGTTCCCGAGACGCACCCGAATCGGCGGCCGAATCGAGCCGCTCGACAGTCGTCGTCCATGCAGTGAGGATCGTAGACTCGGAAGCGATACGGTCGGTTATGTAGCCCATGGCGACTATCCCCACAATTGACGAAGTTGACGGACTGCTGCCTGCTTGGCAACTATCCACACAGGGATGGAGGGGGCGAAGGGTCGACAACAGGGGGTATGAAGGGCATCGGGGCTGCTCAGAAAGTTATGCGCGACCATGCATAATTCAAATCGGCCACGGGGACCGGGGGTGTCTAAATATCAAGCATCAGCGCTGGTCAGTCGTGGTAGATTCCGGCTAGGGGCGGTCAGCTCGCCTCCGGCCACGGCCGATAGACACCAAACGAAACGCGCTCACCTTTTGCGAAACACGGGCGGTCAGCTCGCCTCCGGCCACGGCCGATAGACACGGTATCGGTGTGACTGGATTGCCTTTTGAGGATCCGGCGGTCAGCTCGCCTCCGGCCACGGCCGATAGACACGCCACACTCGTAGCCCTTCAGACATCCCAATACCGGGCGGTCAGCTCGTCTCCGGCCACGGCCGATAGACACTTCCATCCGCCGCCCATGCCGTCACCGACCGGGGGTGGTCCGCTCGCCTCCGGCCACGGCCGATAGACACGCGACGGGGATGCTGGCCTCGCAGGCTGCTCGTGCGTGGTCAGCTCGCCTCCGGCCACGGCCGATAGACACATGATGGTCAGGCCCCATGTAGTGGTGTTCCTGTTGCCTGTCGGTCAATTGGCTTTCCTGTCCGCGACGAGTGACCTGTCTATGCAAGTGGGAGTCCTGGTGAGTTGTTAGGAGAGGGATCGCGTTTGGCGGCCAGCGACGAGGCCCTTCCATCATCAACGTCACCTACTCGTGCATCAGGCCCGTCGGTGTCGGAGCCGAGCCCGCCGGTGTGGAGGGGAGTTTTCAGCGTGGACAGCCGATGCCTCGGAGTGCGGCGTGGTCCCCGGCGCCGAGGGTGGG
>NZ_JADDKI010000174.1:0-6480 GCF_015356725.1 Dietzia sp. SYD-A1 | reverse complement strand
CCCGAGTATTTCCCCTCGGCCACCGCCATGAACGCCGCCGACTCCTCGTGCCGCGCCCGCATGAACCTCGGAGCCACGTCGGACCGTTGCAGCGCGCCGAGCAGCGGGTTGTTGCCGTCACCGGCGTACCCGTAGATCCGTTCCACATCCCAGGCGACCAACCGTTCGACGACGAGGTCGGCCACCGTCTTGTCGTGGGTCATAACTGTCCCCTCTCCGCTGGACGGCCAGGTCGGTGGGGCCCACCGTAGGGGCCGCACCGACCGGCCTCCACCGGTTGTCCTCTCAAGGCCCGGCTCCTACCGTCCCCGCCATGGAGACCTCACTGAACGCAATCGCCCTGGTGTGCTCGCTCAAGGCCTCACCCGCCGAGTCGAGCAGCGACCTCATCGCCCGTCAGGTACTCGACGAGTTGGCGTCCCACGGGATCGACGGCGACACCGTGCGGGTGGCCGACTTCGACGTGCGTCCCGGGGTGGAGGACGACATGGGGGACGGCGACCAGTGGCCGCGGATCCTGGACAGGATCAAGGCCGCCGACGTGCTGGTGCTCGCGACCCCGACCTGGGTGGGGCACATGTCGAGCATCGCCCAGCGGGTGCTGGAGCGCCTGAACGCCCAGTTGTCGGAGACCGACGAGCAGGGACGGCCCGCGATGTTCGGCAAGGTCGCCGTGACGGCCGTGGTCGGCAACGAGGACGGCGCGCACAAGATCGTGGCCGACACGTTCCAGGGTCTCAACGACATCGGGTTCACGATCCCGGCGCAGGGGTGCACGTACTGGAACCACGAGGCCATGAACCCCAAGGACTACGCCGATCTCGACGAGACCCCGTCCGCGGTGTCCTCGACCATCGCCACGTTGTCCGCCAACGCCGCGCATCTGGCGCGGCTCCTGCGCGCGGAGCAGTACCCGCCGGTCTGAGCAGGTCCCCTGGCCGGTGCGGCTAGAGCAGACCCGGTCCTCCCGTCCGGGGACACCCCTTATCCTTGCCGGGACGAACCGCCACGCCCGCCAGCGCGGAACTCACGCCGCCCGAGGAGACTTGATGACCACACCCGACACCGACCGCTCGCAGGCCGCAGTCATCGTCCTGGCCGCCGGCTCCGGCACCCGGATGAAGAGCTCGACCCCCAAGATGCTGCACCGGGTGTGCGGCCGGACCATGCTCGGCCACGCGCTGCACGCCGCCGCCGGGATCCGGCCGGAGCAGATCATCGTGGTGGTGGGGCACCAGCGTGAGCAGGTCGGGGCCGCGGTGGACGACCTCGCCGTCGACCTGGGGGTGCCGGTGGCGACCGCGGTGCAGGAACAGCAGAACGGGACGGGTGACGCGGTGGCCGCCGGCATGGCGGCGTTGCCCGCGGACTTCTCGGGGACAGTGCTGGTCACCACCTCGGACATCCCGCTGTTGGACGCCGACACCCTGCGCGAGGTGGTGACGCGACACGACCTGCGTCCGCGGGCGGCGGTGACCGTCCTGACCTCCACGGCACCGGACCCCACGGGGTACGGACGGATCGTCCGGAACGACGACGGCGAGGTACTGCGGATCGTCGAGCACAAGGACGCCTCGGACGAGGAGCGGGCGATCGATGAGGTCAACTCCGGCATCTACGCCTTCGACGCCCGCGTGCTGCGGGAGAAACTGGGCGAACTGAGCACGGACAATTCGCAGGGCGAGTTGTATCTCACCGACGTGATCCAGCTGGCCCGTCAGTCCAACGGGCTCATCCGCGGTCACCGTATCGAGGACGCCGACCTGGTGGCCGGGGTCAACGATCGCGTGCAGCTGGCCGCCCTCTCGGCCGAGATGAACCGCCGCCTGTGCGAGGAGGCCATGCGGGCCGGGGCGACGATCGTCGATCCGAGCAGCACCTGGGTGGACGTGGGGGTGCGCATCGGCCGGGACGTGACCATCCTGCCGGGCACCCACCTCACCGGGTCCACGGACATCGGCGACGGCGCGACCATCGGCCCGGACACCACCCTGCAGGACACCACGGTCGGCGAGGGCGCGACCGTGGTGCGGACCCATGCCGTCAGCGCGAGCGTCGGGGCCGGAGCCGAGGTCGGGCCGTTCGCGTACCTGCGTCCGGAGGCGGAGCTGGGAGAGCGCAGCAAGATCGGCACCTTCGTGGAGGTCAAGAAGTCCTCGATCGGGGCGCACACCAAGGTCCCGCACCTGACCTATGTGGGCGACGCGCAGATCGGCGAGCACACCAATATCGGGGCATCGAGCGTCTTCGTCAATTACGACGGGGTGAACAAGAACCGTACAGTGATCGGCGATCACTGCCGCACCGGTTCGGACACCATGTTCATCGCGCCGGTGACCGTCGGGGACGGGGCCTATTCGGGCGCGGGTACCGTGATCAAGAACGACGTCCCGCCCGGGGCCCTGGCGGTGTCTGGCGGACGACAGCGGAATATCGACGACTGGGTGATCCAGAACCGACCGGATTCCGGTTCGGCCGAGGCCGCCCTACGTACCCGGAACGACTCCTAGAAGGACGGACTCACCGAGTGAGCGAGTGGATCGACAACCAGAAGAACCTGATGTTTTTCGCGGGGCGCGCGCACCCCGAACTCTCGGATCAGGTCGCCGCCGAACTGGGGGTCGAGGTCACCCCTCAGACCGCCCGCGACTTCGCCAACGGGGAGATCTTCGTCCGCTTCGAGCAGTCGGTGCGCGGCTGCGACGCGTTCGTGCTGCAGAGCTGCCCGGCGCCGCTGAACAAGTGGATCATGGAGCAGCTCATCATGATCGATGCCCTCAAGCGGGGTAGCGCCAAGCGGATCACGGCCATCTTGCCGTTCTATCCGTACGCGCGGCAGGACAAGAAGCACCGCGGGCGTGAGCCCATCTCGGCCCGCCTCGTGGCCGACCTGCTCAAGACGGCCGGTGCGGACCGGATCATCACGGTCGACCTGCACACCGACCAGACCCAGGGCTTCTTCGACGGCCCCGTCGACCACATGCACGCCCAGGGCCAGCTGTCGGACTACGTGCGTGAGCACTACGGCACGGACAACATCTGCGTGGTCTCCCCCGACGCCGGCCGCGTCAAGGTGGGCGAGAAGTGGGCCGACGCTCTCGACGGCGCTCCCCTGGCCTTCGTGCACAAGACCCGCGACCCCAACGTTCCCAACCAGGTCAAGTCCAACCGCGTCGTCGGCGACGTCGAGGGGCGCACCTGCGTGTTGATGGACGACATGATCGACACCGGCGGCACCATCGCCGGCGCGGTCAAGGTGCTCAAGGACGCCGGCGCCGGCGACGTCATCATCGCCTGCACGCACGGTGTCTTCTCGGACCCGGCCGCCGAGCGGCTGGCCTCGTGCGGGGCCAAGGAGGTCATCACCACCGACACCCTGCCGATCCCGCCGGAGAAGCGGTTCGACAACCTCACTGTGCTCTCCATCGCCCCGCTGCTCGCCCGCACCATCCACGAGGTCTTCGAGAACGGCTCGGTGACCAGCCTGTTCAACGGGAACGCCTGACGTGTCCGCGGACGCCGCGGGCAGCGCCACGATCTACCACAACCCTCGCTGTTCCAAGTCCCGGCAGGCGCTGGAGTTGCTCCGCGAGCGGGGCGTCGAGCCGACCGTGATCAGGTACCTCGACACCCCACCCACGGTCGACGAACTCCGGACCCTCATCTCCGACGCCGGGCTGACGGTGCGGCAGGCCGTGCGGGTCAAGGAGGCCGAGTTCACCGAGCTCGGCCTGCTCGAGGCCTCGGACGAGGCGCTGCTCGAGGCGATGGTGGCGCACCCCCGGCTCATCGAGCGGCCCTTCGTGGTCACCGGCAGGGGCACGCGACTGGCGCGGCCCACCTCCGCGGTCGAGGAGATCCTCTGACGGCGGCGGGGCCCGGTGTGATTTGGGGGCCGGGCCCGGCGCCGCTAGGCTGATCGGGTCATCTCGGCGAGGGAGGGCCCTGAGACGGGCCACTCCGTTATCGACGCGATCATTGTCGGTGTGGTCCCCGGTGGGCCGCCCAGCGCGATCGTCTCGGTCGCCGGGGAGGTCTCCCGCCCGCAGAGCGCACGCGCGCTCCCCACCGACAGAAGGTTCACCATGGCCAAGGAAATCAACAACCTCAAGACCTCCATCCGCACCGAGTTCGGCAAGGGTTCGGCCCGCCGCGCCCGCCGCGCGGGCCAGGTCCCCGCGGTGCTCTACGGTCACCACACCGAGCCGCGTCACCTTCTCCTCGACACGCTCGAGTTCGCCGCGGTCCTCCGTGCCCACGGCACCAACTCGCTGCTCACCCTCGACATCGAGGGCGAGGAGCAGCTCGCGCTGCCCAAGCAGATCGACGTGCACCCGCTGACCCGCATCATCGAGCACACCGATCTCCTCGTCGTCCGCAAGGGCGAGAAGGTGACCGTCGAGATCCCCGTCACCCTCACGGGAGACGCGGCGCCCGGCACCCTCGTCACGCAGGACGCCGACGTCATCGAGGTCGAGGTCGACGCCACCGAGATCCCCGAGGGCTTCGAGATCTCGGTCGAGGACGCCGAGGCCGGGACCCAGATCACCGCCTCGGAGATCACCCTGCCCTCCGGAGCCACCCTCGTCTCCGACCCCGAGCTGCTGATCGTCAACATCATCGAGGCGCCCTCCGAGGCCGACCTCGAGGCCGAGGAGGAAGAGGCGCCCGAGGGTGAGGCCGCCGAGGACGCCGCCCAGGAGGCCGAGCAGGCGGGCGAGGAGTCCTGACCTCCCGCGGCGAGGCCTGACCTCCCGCGACCCGGCACCGGGCCCGGTTCGACCACCGCGTCGGACCGGGCCCGAGGTCATTCGCCCGGGCTGCCGCTCCCCGCGGACCTCCGCGCCCGGCTGTACTCCCCGGCCCCGGCCGCTACCCGCGGATCAGGCCGACGGCCAGCACGACCATCATCACGGCAATCCCGGCGTCCAGCACCCGCCACGCACCGGGATTGGCGAAGACCCCCCGTAGGGCCCTGCCACCGAAGCCGATCACCACGAACCACACCGCGCCCGCGAGGAACGCGCCGGCCGCGAACACCCAGCGGAGGTCCCCGGCCTGTTGATTGGCCAGGGTCCCCAGGAAGACCACGCTGTCGAGGTAGGCGTGAGGGTTGAGCCAGGTGAACGCCGCGCACGCCGCGACCGCCCCCAGGGTCGAGGGGACGCGCGCATCCCCGTCCACCTGCAGCCCGCTGCCGGGCCGGAGGGCCCGGGACGCGGCAACGGCGCCGTAGGCCAGCAGGAAGACGACCCCCAACCACGTCATCACGGTGAGGGCGGCGGGCGCGGACTCGACCAGCGCCCCGACCCCCGCCACACCGAGCAGGATCAGGGCGGCCTCGGACAGGACGCAGAACAGGACGATCGGGACCATCGCCACGTCTCCTCGAATCGAGCGTTGGAGAACGTAGGCGTTCTGTGCGCCGACGGCGGCGATGAGCCCGAGGCCCATACCGGCGCCCATGAGGAGGGTGGAGGTGGTGGTCACGCCCTCACGCTAGATCCGCGCGAACTGCAGTGCTACTACAGTTCTTCAGCTAGCATTAGCCAGACTTATGCACGCACTCCATCTGGATCACCTGCGTACCCTCGTGGCCGTCGTCGACCTCGGCTCCTTCGACGCGGCCGCCGCCCATCTCCACGTCACCCAGTCGGCGGTGTCCCAGCGCATCCGGTCGCTGGAGGACTCCGCCGGCCGCATCCTGGTCCGCAGGGACCGTCCCGTCACGGCGACCGACGCCGGCGAGACGGTGCTCAGGACCGCCCGTCAGATGCTCCACCTGGAGGAGTCCCTGTCCCGCGAGTTCGACGGAGCGGACACCCCGGCGGAGCACGTGGTCCTGGCGGTGGCGTGCAATTCCGACTCGCTCGCCACCTGGTTCCTCGACGCCATGACCCAGATCCACTCCTCCGGCCGGGTCGTCTTCGACCTCCGCCGCGAGGACGAGTCGCTATCCTCCCGCCTTCTCCGCCGGGGCGAGGTGATGGCCGCGGTGACCAGTGAGTCCCGGGCCGTCCAGGGATGTCGGTCACTCCCCCTGGGGTCGATGCGATACCTCGCGTGCGCCAGTCCCGGATTCGTGGCCCGGCACCTGCGCGACGGTTCGCCCACGACCGCGCTGGGCCGGGCCCCCATCGTCGACTTCGATCGCAGCGACGCCCACCAGGAACTCCACTACCGTCGGCTCGCGCGACGCGAACCGACCGGCCCCCGCCACTTCGTCCCCAGCTCGCACGACCACGTCCGTGCCATCGCCGCCGGCTTGGGCTGGGGCCTGGTCCCCGAACAGTTGGCCACCCCGTGGCTGGTCTCCGGTGAGCTCACCGAGGTCTCTCCCGACCGCCCCCTCGACGTCCCGCTGTTCTGGCAACACTGGAGACTCCAGTCGCCCGGCCTCGACGCCCTGACCGCCGCGGTGCTCGAGACGGCCAGCGCAGAGTTGCGACCCTGACGAGGTGAGCGGGCCGGGGCGGGAGG
>NZ_JADDKI010000173.1:0-3701 GCF_015356725.1 Dietzia sp. SYD-A1 | reverse complement strand
GGCGGGGGGATCGCTTGCGGGGAAGGACTCGTCACCCCACTCGTCGACCAGCTCATCCTTGGTTTCCGGACGGTCATCCCGCGTGTCCTCGGATGTATCGTCGGTGCGGTCAGAGTTCTGCGGACCAGTCATGCATCAATCTCCTCCCGCCGTACGAGGGCGTACGGCGGGACTCAGATTACCGGACCCGGCGGGGCCCGGCGCCGAGGGACGCCCCCGTCGACGCCTCACTACAGATGCAGAGGGTCTCCGACCGGACGGCCGGACGCGAACGGCCTTCTCCGACGGCCACCCCCAGAGCACCCCCCCGTTGACCAGGACGTACGGCGTCCCCGCTACCCCGGTTCTTCATCCGGTAGGGAGCCCAACCACTCGAGCACCGGGCCTGAGACGACCCGGGCGAACTCCTCGTACCCCGCGCGGCCGGGGTGCGCCCCGTCGCCGGCGGTGACCTCCCGCATCCACGCCCCACCGGGCCGCAGGGAGTCGAAGGTCGGCACGAACGGCACCCCGGCCTCGGAGCACACCGCGGCAATGGCCGCGGCGCGGGCGGCGATCCGCTCATTGACCTCCTCCCACACGACCGGTGGCGGCCCCACCACCAGGAACCGCCCCTCGGGAGCACGGGCGATCATCCCGCGCAGGGCCGCGACCGTGCCCGCCTCCTCGACGCGCAGGGCGCCCTCGTGCTCCATCACGTCGTTGACGCCGAACTCCGCGATCACCGCCGTGGTCGGGAACGCGGCGCGTCGGCGGTCGACCTCGTCCCACCGGGCCAGGATCATCTCGGAGGTGTCCCCACCGATCCCCGCGACGGTGGTGTGGAGGCTCAGGCCCACCCCGGCACCCTCCTCGACCAGGTGCGCGGTCCATCCCCGGCCGGTCTCGTCGCCGTATCCGGCCACGAAGGAGTCGCCGATGATGCAGACGGGGAGGTCACGCGGTTCGCTCACGACGCCACCGTAGCGGCTCGGCGTCAACGCCAAGAGCGTTCCGTACACCCCCCTCCCGGCCGATGTGTGCGGAACACTCTTCGCGATGTCAAGACACCCAGGACGGTCCGGCGAGTCAGTCCAGGTGGCGGGACTGCGCCCAGCGGGTGAGCGCGTGCCGGTTGGACTGCTGGGTCTTGCGCAGCACGTTGGAGGCGTGCGTCTCCACGGTCTTGACCGAGATGAACAACGTCTCGGCGATCTCCTTGTAGGTGTACCCCCGTGCCAACAACCGGAGCACCTCCTTCTCCCGCGGGGTGAGGGAGTCGACCTCCGGATCGTGGACCGGCTCACCCCGCTCCTGGAGGCCCGGGGCGGCACGGGCGAACGCGTCCAGGACGAACCCGGCCAGGCGCGGGGAGAACACCGCGTCCCCGTCGGCCACGCGGCGCACGGCGTCGGCCAGTTCCCCGCCGGAGATGGTCTTGGTGACGTACCCGCGCGCCCCGCCGCGGATCACGGCGATCACGTCCTCCGCGGCGTCCGAGACACTCAACGCCAGAAAGGTGGACACAGGCGCGTCAGACGCACCGGATGTGCCGGACGTGTCGGCTGTGGCGGGCCCGCCACTGGGATCGGTCCCCAGCACCGAGCGGAGCACGGCCACCCCACCGCCCTCGGGCATGTGCACGTCGAGCAGGACCACGTCGGGCCGTACCCGTCCGATGCCGGCGACGGCCTCCGCGACCGACCCCGCCTCGCCCACCACCTCGATCCCGGCCTGACCGGCCAGCTCGGCCCGGACACCGCTGCGGAACACCGCGTGGTCGTCGACGAGGAACACCCGGCATACCCTGACGCCACCCACCGGCTCGTCCGTCATTCGCCCTCCAGCGGCATCTCGATCCCGATCTCGGTTCCGCGACCGAGAGTACTGCGCACCGTCACGCTGCCGCCCCGGCTCTCGACACGGTGCCGGATGGACTGGGACAACCCGTGTCGATCACCGCCCACGTCGTCAGGGTCGAAACCGCAGCCGCGGTCACGGACGAAGGCGGTGAGCACCTGGTCGTCGTTCTCCACGAACACGTCGGCGGTGTCGACGCCGGCATGCTTGGCCACGTTGACCAGGCCCTCGCGGACGGCGCCCAGCACAGCCTCCTCGGCGTCGCCGACCGGACCGTCGCCGCCCACCACCACCTGGTCCACCCGCAGACCGTAGGCGTCCTCGATGTCCCCGACGATCACCTCGACGGCCCCGGCGACGGTGGTCGCACCCGAGGACATGCGTGACCCCGCCCCGAAGAGCCACTGCCGCAGCTCGCGCTCCTGCCGACGGGCCAGCCGTGACACCTGGGCGGGGTCGTCGGAGCGCTTCTGGATCAACGCCAGCGTCTGCAGCACCGAGTCGTGCAGGTGGGAGGCGATGTCGCTGCGCTCGGACTCACGGATGCGGGCCGCGCGTTCCTCCTCCAGCGACCGCCACAGCCGCAGCCCCACGGGAACGCTGAGCAACGCCACTCCGACCAGGGTCGCCAGCACCGCCAGGAACGACGACCGCAGGGCGGCGAACTCGACCTGCCCCAGCACCACGACGGCCAGTCCGACGACGACGAGGGTCGCCCCGGCGGTGACCCTGGCCCAGTCGAAGACGGACCGGGGAGCCACCCGTCCCCCACCGTCGTACTGCTGCCAGACCAGCCCGGCGCCCAGTGCCACGATCAGGACGGGCACGATCACGTGCAGTCCCGTCGCGGTGGTGACCATGAACGACAGCACCGACCCCACCACCGCCACCACGGCGAGGGCCATGCCGCGCCGCCGCTCCCGCGCGTCCACGGAGGCGGCTCCCTCCAGGGCCCGCGCCGACGGGGTCAGAGCCCATAGGGCGGCGTAGAACAGCACACCCGCACCGGACAGGGTGGCGAGCACCACCATCGCCAGGCGCACATGGGTGACCCGCACCCCCAGATGGGCCGCGAGTCCCGCGCACACACCGGCGACGACGGATCCATCGGAGATCCTGGCCAGCGGCGGATACCACCGGAACCCCACCGGCTGCACAGCCGGCACGGGAGGCCGTGGGACGACCGGCGGTTGCGGCGCGGGGGCCGATACCTGATCGGTCGCCTTCTCACTCATACCGCCATGGTCACAGATCGCGACCCGGGGCGCATCGGGGGTCGACCCCGAGAATCCCGGGGTCCGGATCTCAGGGTCGGCCCCCGATGTGGAAAGGCGTCCCGCCCGCCACGATGGAGTCATGTCCAGCTCCAGCACCCACGACGTCCCATCAGAGCTCCGCTCCCTGTGGCGGACCCGACCCGTCCGGACCCCGGACGACGCCAAGGTCGCCGGCATCTGCGGCGGCTTCGGCCGACGCTACGGCGTGGACCCCGTCCTGTTCCGTATCGCCTTCGTGATCGCCGCACTCTGGGGCGGGGCCGGGGTGTTCCTGTACGCACTGTTGTGGCTCCTCCTGCGCTCCGCCGGAGACGAGGTCTCCAAAGGGGAGGCGCTGATCGGGAAGGGCCGGGCATCCGGCTCCAGGATCACGGCGGTGATCCTCGTCGTGGTCGTCCTCCTCAGCGCACCGACATTCGGCGGTTCCGGGGAGAGCCTCTTCGTGGGGGCGGGATTCCTCATCGCCCTCGCCATGCTCGCGGGCTGGTACGGACTCCACCGCCGCACCCCCGTGCCACCCGCCGGGTGGTCCGAGGTGTCGGCCGTACGGCCTCAGTCGGCCCGGGCCGACGCCGGCCGCACCGC
>NZ_JADDKI010000172.1:0-4942 GCF_015356725.1 Dietzia sp. SYD-A1 | reverse complement strand
CCGCGGTGCCGTGAGACCTGACACGCCGCGGGGGCCCGTGGAACCCGCCGGCCCCGTGGTGCGTTGGATGTGTCGTCGGCCGCCCGCGGACTCCAGTCGGGCGCCCGGGAAGGAGTTCGAATCGTGGCCCGTGGATCGCGTCGTGGAGGCGGCCGCCGGCTCGGGTGCTCGCTCGGAGCGCTCGTGTTGGTGGTCCTGCTGGTGGTGGGGATCGGCTGGTGGCTCTCGGACCGTGGGCTGCCCACCGGACCGGACGGACCGCTGCCCGGCCCGGCCGAGCCGGAACTGACCCAGCCCGCGGACTGCCCCGACGTGCAGATGATCGCCGTACCGGGGACCTGGGAGAGCAGCCCGACCGACGACCCGTACGCGCCGGCCTTCCTGCCCAACGCCCTGCTCAGGACGATCACCGATCCGCTGTCGGAGCAGTACCCCACCGAACGCCTGGAGGTCTTCACGGTCCCCTACGTGGCACAGTTCCGGAACCCGCAGCGCCCGGACGAGATCACCTACGACCAGAGCCGGGCCGAGGGCACGGATCGTGCGCGCGCCGAGCTGGCGGCGGTGCACGACCGTTGCCCGTACACCTCCTACATCCTCCTCGGCTTCTCGCAGGGCGCGGTGATCGCCGGCGATCTCACCAGCGAGATCGGCACCGGCAACGGACCGGTGCCGGCCGACCTGGTCCGGGGGTCGGTGCTCATCGCCGACGGGCGGCGGCTGCCCGGTGAGGGGCAGTCGCCGGGACTGTCGCCGGGGACGGGTCAGGGCATGGAGATCTCGCTCCAGCCGGTCACGGGATTCACCCAGCTCATCGCGGGCGCCACCATGACGGGCCCCCGGCCCGGTGGCTTCGGGGAACTCGCTGACCGCACCGCCCAGATCTGCGATTCGCGGGACCTCATCTGCAACGCCCCGCTCAACGTGGTGGACGGCGCGGCCCGGTTCCAGGAGTTCGTCGCCAACAACGCCATCCACGCCATGTACGCGACCAACCCGGACGTGATCATGGGGACGACGGTCCCGGAGTGGACCATCGGTCACGTTCGCGAGCTCGTCGACTCCGCACCGGAGATCGCCCACGACTGACGGGCCGACCGAGTACCGTGCATGGGCGCGACACGCCTGCCAGGGTCGGGGATTCGGAGTTCGGATGTGCGCGAGGGCACGCTGTAAGATCGACCAAGCTTGTCGCCCGGTATGTCCGAGGTCGGCGACGTCGGCCATCCAGTCATCGGTTCGGAACGGAGCAACGTGGAGTTCGAGCAGTACCACGACGCCAGCGGGGCGATCGTCATCCCTGATCGCACCACCCTGGTCGACTTCGTCGAAGCCAACGTCTCCGCAGCGCGCCGGGACCCCGCGGCGGACGGCCTCATCTACCGATATATCGACTACTCGTCGTCGCGGCAGGGTGAGGTCTCCGAACTGTCGTGGTCGGACTTCGGTGACCGGCTCTACGCGATCGCCGCACGACTGCAGCAGGTGGCCGCGCGGGGAGACCGGGTGGCGATCCTCGCGCCACAGGGGCTCGACTACATCGTCTCCTTCTTCGCCGCCATCCACGCCGGCCTCACCGCCGTCCCGCTGTTCGATCCGGACGAACCCGGGCACCATGACCGTCTCCACGCCGTCCTCGGGGACTGCACCCCGTCCGTCATCCTCACGTCGACCGAGTCGGCGGCCGGCGTCCGCAAGCTCTTCCGCGATCTGCCCGCCCGTGAGCGCCCCCGCACGGTCGCCGTCGACGCGATCCCGACCGAACTCGGCTCGGGCTGGTCCCGGCCCGACCTCGGGGCGGACGACATCGCCTACCTGCAGTACACCTCGGGATCGACCCGCGTCCCCGCAGGCGTCGAGATCACGCATCGCAACGTCGTCACCAACGTCATGCAGCTCTTCGACGGGCTGGGTCTGACCCGCGCCTCCCGCGGCGTCACCTGGCTCCCGCTGTTCCACGACATGGGACTGCTCACCGTGATCCTGCCCGCGATGGGCGGTGCGACCATCACCGTCATGAGCCCCCGGGCCTTCGTGCAGCGGCCCGGACGCTGGGTCACCCAGCTCGGTGCGATGTCCGACGGCGACGGCGTGTTCGCCGCGGCACCCAACTTCGCGTTCGAGCACGCCGCCCGCCGTGGCCTTCCCCGGGAGGGCGAGTCGCTCGACCTGTCCGGCGTCACCAGCATCATCAACGGATCCGAGCCGGTCACCCCCGCCTCGATGCGCGCGTTCAACGAGGCGTTCGCCCCGTACGGGCTCGCTCCGACCGCCATCAAGCCCTCCTACGGCATGGCGGAGGCGACACTCTTCGTCTCCTCGCCCCGTAAGGACGACGAGGCGATCGTCATCCACGTGGACCGGGATGACCTCAACAAGGGCGTCATGACCGTCCTGGACCCCGACTCGGTGGAGGGGAACGAGGACGCCATCCCGCAGGTGGCGTGCGGGTACGTGGCGCCCAGCCAGTGGGCGGTCATCGTCGACCCGGGAATCGACGGGGCGACGGGCGAGCACGACGGAACCGGCCGTGAGCTCCCCGAGGGGCGGGTCGGTGAGATCTGGCTGCACGGTACGAACGTGGGGCAGGCCTACTGGGGCCGACCGGAGGAGTCCGAGGCCACCTTCGGCAACAGGCTCACCGAGCGCCTGGCGGAGAACTCGAAGACCGTGCGCGAGTTCGGCACCGTCCCCGAGGACGCGCGATGGCTCCGCACGGGCGACTTCGGTGCCTACGTGGACGGTCAGCTGTACATCACCGGGCGGGTCAAGGACCTCGTGATCGTCGCGGGGCGCAACCACTACCCGCAGGATCTCGAGAACACCGCGCAGGACGCCTCCTCCTCCCTGCGCCCGGGCTTCGTGGCCGCGTTCTCCGTGCCCGCCAACCAACTCCCGATCGAGGCCCGTAACGGCGCCGTCATCCCCGCCGATGACTCCTCGGAGACCCTCGTCGTGGTCGGGGAGCGCGCGCCCGGTGCGGGCAAGGCGGATCCCGGACCCATCGCCGACGCCGTCCGTTCGGCGATCTCGGCGAGGCACGGTGTCACGGCCCAGGACGTGATCCTGGTCCCCGCCGGGTCCATCCCCCGTACCTCGAGCGGCAAGATCGCCCGCCGCGCCTGCAAGGCCGCCTACGTCGACGGGACGTTGCGGGGAGGCCACCAGCAGACGGCGTTCCCCGACGAGCCGACGGAGTAGTTCCCGGACCGGTTCACGGCACCACACGTGCGCGGCGGCGACGGGCGAGCACACCGGACGAGACCCGATCGAAAGGCGATCCCCACGATGGCACAGAGCGAGATGACGGTAGTAGAGCTCCGCGACTGGTTACGGGGGTGGGTCTCACGGGCCACCGGACTCGACGGCGCCAAGGTGACCGACGACCGTTCTCTCGAGGAGTTCGGACTGTCCTCCCGCGACGCGGTGACGCTCTCGGCGGATCTCGAGGACCTCCTCGGACGACCACTGGACGCCACGGTGGCGTACCAGCACCCCACCATCGCCTCCCTCGCCGAGTACGTGGTCAACGGCCCGGCCGAGATCGAGGAGCCGGCCGATCTGCACACCTTCCGCCACCGCGGGGCGGGCATGGAGTTCGACGTCGCCGTCATCGGGTTCGCCACGCGGTTCCCGGGCGGTGCGGATTCGCCCGAGGCCACGTGGGAGCTGCTGTCCGAGGGCCGGGACGCGACCAGCCCGCGCCCGGCGACCCGCTGGTCCGAGTGGGCGGGCGACGCCTACGTGCAGCAGGTCCTGGCCGAGGCACCGGACCGGGGCGGGTGGCTCGACGACGCGGAGGTGCGCGACTTCGACGCCGAGTTCTTCGGCATGAGCCCGCGCGAGGCGGAGATGGTGGACCCGCAGCAGCGGTTGGCGCTCGAGCTCACCTGGGAGGCCCTCGAGCACGCGCACCTGCCGGCGAGCGATCTCAAGGGCCACGAGGTCGGCGTGTTCATCGGCTCGTCGTCCAGCGACTACCAGGTGTTCCTGACCTCCGACTCCGCCGCCGCCTCCCCCTACGCGGTCACCGGCGCCTCCAACTCGATCATCTCCAACCGGGTGTCGTACACGTTCGACTTCCGGGGTCCGTCGATGACCCTCGACACCGCGTGCTCCACCTCGCTCGTCGCGATCCACGAGGCCGTCAACTCCCTGCGGCTGCACGAGTCCGACCTGGCCGTGGCCGGCGGCGTCAACATGATGCTGGCACCCGCCGCCACCATGGGCTTCGCCAAGACCGGGGCCGCGCTCAGCCCCGACGGCCGCATCAAGGCCTTCTCCTCCGACGCCAACGGCATCTGCCGCGCCGAGGGCGGGGGACTGTTCATCCTCAAGCGCCTGTCCGAGGCCGAGCGGGACGGGGACGTGGTCCTCGCCGTCATCAAGGGTTCCGCGGTCAACTCCGACGGCCGCTCCAACGGGATGACCGCCCCCAACCCCGACGCGCAGGTCGCGGTGCTGCGCCAGGCCTACGCCGACGCCGGCGTGGACCCCAGGGAGGTCGACTACATCGAGGCCCACGGCACGGGCACCATCCTCGGCGACCCCATCGAGGCCACCGCGATCGGACAGGTGCTCGGCCGCGGCCGTGATGCCGACCGGCCGACCCTGCTGGGCTCGGCCAAGACGAATTTCGGTCACATGGAGTCGGCGGCCGGGGCGGCGGGCCTGGCCAAGATCATCCTCGGAATGGGTCACGACTCGCTCCCGCCCACCCTCAACTTCGCCGGGCCCAACCCGTACATCGATTTCGACGCCGCCCGGCTGAGCGTCGTCACGGAGAGTCGGCCGTGGCCCCGCTACAGCGGTCGGGCGTTGGCCGGTGTCTCCGGATTCGGGTTCGGCGGCACCAACGCCCACGTCGTGGTGGCCGAGTACCAGCCTGCGCCGATCGGTGCCGCGCGGACACCGGCCGCCGACGAACAGGCCGCCGACGAAC
>NZ_JADDKI010000171.1:0-9430 GCF_015356725.1 Dietzia sp. SYD-A1 | reverse complement strand
GTCTCCCACCTCCGGGCACCGGACCCGCGCGTCGACGGGGGTTCGGTCGAGGCGGTGACCGACGCCGACACCGTGATCGCCCTCGGGCCCGGGTGGGGCACCGAGGAGGAGTTGGCTCAGCGGATCGAGGAGGCCCGGACCGTTCCCGAGCTCCCCGGCGGGGGGCAACTGCTCTTCCCCGGCCGACGGTTCGTGGCGGCGTACGGCTCGCCCATCACCCCGGCCCTGGGCGTTCTCGGCGAGCAGGGACCCGAGGAGAGCGCGGAACGGGTGCGCCGCTTGGTCGAGGAGTACCAGCCGTACTCACCCGAGCCGGTCGTCCCCGCGTTCGAGATCATCGCCACGGTCGCGGCGACCGAGCCCGGGCCCGACGGCAACTACACCAACGAGTGGCCTCCGGAGGAGTTCGAGCCGCTCGTCGACGCGATCACCGAGGCCGGTGGCTACGCCGTGATCGACCTGCAACCCGGGATGGCGGACCTGCTCGACCAGGCCCGATTGTTCGAGGATCTGCTCCGGCGGCCCAACGTGGGACTGGCCCTGGACCCCGAGTGGAAGCTCGAGCCCGGACAGCGCCCGGGGGCACAGATCGGCAGCGCGAGCGCCGAGGAGATCAACCGGGTCACCCACTGGCTCGCCGATCTCACCCGCGACTCCGGCGGGCCACAGAAGCTGCTCATCCTGCACCAGTTCAGCCTGGCGATGATCACCGACCGCGAGGACATCGACACCTCGCGGCCCGAGGTGGCGATCTCCCTCCACGCCGACGGGCACGGCACGCCGGAGATGAAATTCGAGACGTGGGAGGTGCTGCAACAGGGGCTGTCCCCCGACATCTGGATGGCGTGGAAGAACTTCTACGACGAGGACACGCCGACCTTCACACCGGAGCAGACGATGGCGGTCGAGCCCCGGCCGTGGTTCGTGTCCTACCAGTAGGCGGCCCGACCGCCCGGTAGGCGACGGGTCGGGCGGTCGAGCCGACCCGTCAGCCGCGGAGGATCCGCTCGGCGACGTACTGGCCCGCGAGCCCGTGGACACCGGGCCCGGGGGGCGTCGATCCGGAGGCGTGCCATATGCCGGGGACCCCGGTCGCGTAGGGGTCGACACGGGGGACCGGCCGGGCGACGAGGCCGCGCAGGTCCACGCGGCCCGCGGCGATGTCCCCCCCGGCGTAGTTCGGATTATGGCGATCCATCCGGGACGCGGGCGTGCACCGGGTCGCCACCACCACGTCGCGGATCCCTGGTGCGACCGCCTCGAGCGCGGCGAGCACCTGCTCGGTCTGGTCCTGCCGCGAGTAGGCGGGCACGTGAGCGTAGGTCCACAGCGGCCGTCGCCCGTCGGGTGCGATGCGGCCCGGATCCGTGACCCACGGCTGGGAGACCAGCACCATCGGACGGTCCGCGTGCCGGCCGTCCGCCACCGCGCGCTCGGCCGCGTCGATGTGGGCGGAGTCCCCACCCAGGTGAAGCGTGCCCGCATCGCTCAGGCGTCGGTCGCTCCACGGCACCGGACCCGACAGGACGATGTCGACCTTCGCCGCGGCACCTCCCACGGGCGCTCGGGTGAGCCGTCGGGCCCGTCGCTCCACGGCCGGTGACGGCGAGGACGACAGCAGGATCTCGCCGAGGATCCGCGAGGAGGTGTTGAAGACGATGTCCCGCGCGTCAATCTGCGCCATCGACCCGACGCGGATCCCCGTGCGGATCTCCCCGCCGGCCCGGCGCAGCGCCTCTGCCAGGGCGGCGGTGATCGCACCGCTCCCCCCGACAGGAAGGGCCCACCCGAGCGGGGAGTGCAGGAGGGAACCGAGGATCAGGCCGACCCCGGTCGCCGCCGGCGAGGAGAGGGGCGAGATCGCGTGGGAGGCGATCCCCGAGAACAGGGTCCGGCCATCCGGTCCGAATCGGTCGCCCGTGATCCCCAGGGGATGTGCCCGGGCGAAGGCCCTCGCCAGCGCTGCCACCACCGTGACCGGCGGGATCGATCGCTGATCGGACAGCGCCGTGGCCACCACCTCGAGTGGCCGCTCGG
Source organism: Dietzia sp. SYD-A1 (assembly GCF_015356725.1). Taxonomy (NCBI): domain Bacteria; kingdom Bacillati; phylum Actinomycetota; class Actinomycetes; order Mycobacteriales; family Dietziaceae; genus Dietzia; species Dietzia sp. SYD-A1. Next base: position 7,393 of record NZ_JADDKI010000171.1, on the reverse strand, counting down.
CCAGCGGTTCCATGACCTGCCACCAGGCCCGGGCCTCCGCCTCGGACCCCATCCCCTCGGCCAGGCTCGCGGGGGAGGGGTCGGAGGGGACCACGATCGCGTCGCGACCGGGGAGCGCGTGGCCCAACTGGACCGGCGGCGTCCTCAACTCGACGCCGTGCGCGGCCAGGTCGAACTGCCGGAAGAACGGTGCGGCGCCGGCCATCGGGTGGACAGCCGAACACGGGTCGACCAGCAGTCCCTCGCCGAGATCGCCCGGCATGCCGTCCATGGGCAGGGTGCGACACCCGCCCCCGATGGTGTCCTCGGCCTCGAGCACCACGACCCGTCGGCCGGCGCGGGCGCACAGGAGCGCGGCGGCGAGTCCGTTCGGACCCGACCCCACCACCACGACGTCGGCGCGGACCGGGTCGGACCGGGTCATTCGAAGACTGCCAGACCGTAGGTACGTCGCAGTTCCTCGAGCAGGACCGCCTGCGCCGCGGCCTGCTCGGCCAGGTCCATCAGGACGCGTCGGGTCCCGGGGCCGCCCACCGTCGCACCCTCACCACCGGAGGGCGCGTCCGCCACCCAGGACTCCGCGAGTAGGTCCCACATCGAGCGTTTGGCCACGACGAGGGTGCGTAGCGCCTCCAGCACCCCCAGCCGTGCGAGCGGGTCGCTGAGCACCGGTCCCACGGGCAGGACGCCCAGGGCGATCCCGGAGGATCGGCGCACCAGCCCCCGACCCGGCGTTCCGATGGGGGACAACCGGGACAACACCTCGGAGGCGACGGCGATCTCCTGCTCGAACTGATCCCGAAGTGGCTCGAGTCGGGCCCGGTCGGGATCGTCGACCGCACGGATGCAGCGGTCGAGCAGGCTGCGTCCCACAGCAGCTCCGTACAGGTGGGCCCTCAGGTAGGTGGCCACCGCGGTCGAGCCGCGAGCGGGCGCGAGGACGGGCAGCCAGGGACTGGGCAGGCCGGCCGGGAATCCGGTCGATCGGGGAGTGCGCGGCATGGGTGTTCCGTTCGTCGGGCGGAGGTCGGGTGCTGCGGTGACACGGTCGGGTGCTGCGGTGACATCAGCCACGGTAGGCCCCCGTCGCCACCCCGGCCACTGGTCGTGGGCGGGGTGCGGTGACCTAGACTGTCGGTGCCCGAATTGACACCGAGGAGATCCCACTGTGACAGCATCCGGACGTCCCGTCGTCCTCATCGCCGACAAGCTCGCCCAGTCGACCGTCGACGCACTCGGCGACGCCGTCGAGGTCCGCTGGGTCGACGGCCCGGATCGCCCCAGGCTCCTCGACGCGGTGAAGGACGCGGACGCCCTCCTCGTCCGTTCGGCGACGACGGTCGACGCCGAGGTCCTCGCCGCGGCACCCAAGCTGAAGATCATCGGTCGCGCGGGCGTGGGACTGGACAACGTGGAGATCCCCGCCGCCACCGAACGCGGTGTCATGGTGGTCAACGCGCCCACCTCCAACATCCACTCGGCCGCAGAGCACGCGGTGGCGCTGCTCATGTCCGCGTGCCGCCAGATTCCCGCCGCCGACCGCACGCTGCGCGAGCACACCTGGAAGCGGAGTTCGTTCAACGGCGTCGAACTGCTCGGCAAGACCATCGGAGTGGTGGGCCTGGGTCGGATCGGCCAGTTGGTGGCACAGCGCCTGGCGGCGTTCGAGACCACCCTGATCGCCTACGACCCCTACCTGCCCGCCGCCCGCGCGGCGCAGCTGGGCATCGAGCTGGTCGACATCGACGAGCTGGTCTCCCGGGCCGACATCATCACGATGCACCTGCCCAAGACCAAGGAGACGGCCGGTCTGCTGGACGCCGAGCGGCTGGCCCGCGCCAAGGACGGCGTCGTGATCGTCAACGCCGCCCGCGGTGGGCTGATCGTCGAGGACGCCCTGGTCGACGCACTGAAGTCCGGCAAGGTCCGGTCCGCCGCCCTCGACGTGTTCGACACCGAGCCCTGCACCGATTCGCCGCTGTTCGAGCTGGAGAACACCGTCGTCACCCCCCACCTGGGCGCCTCCACCAGCGAAGCCCAGGACCGCGCCGGCACCGACGTCGCCCGCAGCGTGCTGTTGGCGCTGCGCGGCGAGTTCGTCCCGGACGCAGTGAACGTCTCCGGCGGTCCGGTCGGCGACGAGGTCGCCCCGTGGATCGACCTGGTCCGCAAGGTCGGCCTGATCGCCGGCCACCTCTGCCCGGGTGTGCCGACCACGGTCAACGTCGACGTCGCCGGTGAGCTCGCCGCCGAGCAGGTAGACGTGCTCGGGCTGGCAGCCCTGCGTGGCCTGTTCTCCGCGATCACCGACGAGCCGGCCACGTTCGTCAACGTCGCATCGATGGCCGAGCAGCGCGGCGTCACCCACTCGGTGGAGACCCGCAGCGAGTCCAAGTCCTACCGCAGCACCGTCACAGTCACCGCCGTGGCCGCGGACGGCGCCACCGGCAAGGTCACCGGAACCCTCTCGGGCCTTGAGAAGGTCCAGAAGATCGTCCGGATCAACGAGCGCGGTTTCGACCTGCGCGCGCAGGGCCAGAACCTCTTCGTGCACTACTCCGATCGACCGGGCGTGCTCGGGAAGGTCGGTTCCATCCTCGGCGGGGAGGGCATCGACATCCAGGCCGCCGCCCTGAGCCAGGACGCCACGGGTGAGGGCGCGTCGCTGATCCTCCGGGTCGACCGCGCGGTCGCCGATCCGACGGTCGACCGGATCGTCTCCGAGCTCGGGGCCACGGCCACCCAGATCAACCTGGACTGAGGGAGACGGGACCGGTGGAGAGGAACACGCAGATGATGAAGCTCGCCGTCATCCCCGGTGACGGGATCGGTGTCGAGGTGACGGCCGAGGCGATCCGGGTACTGGATGCGCTCGTCCCGGGGGTCGAGAAGACGGAGTACGACCTCGGTGCGCGGCGGTATCTGCGCACCGGGGAGACGCTCACCGACGCGGATGTCGAGAGCCTGAAGAGCCACGACGCGATCCTGCTCGGCGCCATCGGGGACCCGCGCTCCGTGCCCGCCGGCGTGCTCGAACGCGGGATGCTGCTGCCCCTGCGGTTCGCGCTCGACCACCACGTCAACCTCCGCCCGTCGCGTCTGTACCCGGGCTCGGCGACCCCGCTCAAGAACCCGGGGGAGATCGACTTCGTGGTCGTCCGCGAGGGGACCGAAGGGCTCTACACCGGCAACGGTGGTGCGATCCGGGTCGGGACGCCCCAGGAGATCGGTACCGAGACCTCGGTCAACACCCGGTTCGGCGTGGAGCGGGTGGTACGCGACGCCTTCGGCCGCGCGCGGTCCCGCCGCGGGAAGCTCACACTGGTCCACAAGACCAATGTTCTGGTCAACGCAGGCGGTCTCTGGCAGCGCACGGTCGACGAGGTGGCCCCGGAGTTCGCGGACGTCGAGGTGGACTACTGCCATATCGACGCCGCGACGATCTACATGGTGACGGAGCCCTCGCGCTTCGACGTCATCGTCACGGACAACCTCTTCGGCGACATCATCACCGATCTCGCCGCGGCCGTCACCGGGGGGATCGGCACCGCGGCGTCGGGGAACATCGATGCCTCCGGGACCAACCCGTCCATGTTCGAACCGGTGCACGGTTCCGCACCGGACATCGCAGGCCAGGGCAAGGCCGACCCCACCGCGGCCATCCTGTCCGTCGCTCTGATGTTGCGGCATCTCGGGAAGGTCGGAGAAGCCGACCGTGTGGAAGCCGCGGTCGAGGCGGACCTGGGGTCCCGTGGGGACCGGCCGGTGGCGACATCAGAGGTCGGGGACCGGATCGTGGCCGCGGTCAGCGGTTAGAGCGGAGTACGAGTACCGCGGTCCGCGGGTGTGAATCGCACGAAGCGCATCACACCGCGGGCCGTCGGCGTTCACAGTGGAGCCATGGACGTCGAACTCGTCGAGGTGAGAGATTTCCTCGCCCGGTGCGCCCCCTTCGACGAGCTGACCGTCGACCAACTCGACCGGATCCCCGCGCAGCTCTCGCAGCGGTACCACCGCCGGGGAACGATAATCCTCGACGCGGGTGCCCGGAACGACACCCTGCACCTCATCCGCTCGGGCGCCGTGGAGGTGTGTGATCCGGACGGGGCTCTGCTCGACGCGCGAGGAGAGGGGGATTGCTTCGGTTACTCTTCCCTCGCCAGTGGCGGACCATCGCGCTACCGGATGGTGGCGGTCGCCGACACCCTGCTGCTCGAGATGCCCCGCGAGGTCCTGGACTCGCTGCTCACCGAACACCCGCAGCTGAGTCGGTTCTTCGGCGAACGCAGCGAACGGATCCGTCAGGATCTCGCCTCGGCTCGACTCGAGGCCGCGGGAGGGGACGCGCTCGGTACGCCGGTCGGGGAGTTGCTCGCCCGCGACGCGGTGACCACCGGACCCGACACCACCATCCGGGACGCCGCGAGGCTGATGACCGAACGCCGTGTGTCCGCGCTGCTGGTCGTCGAGGCGGGTCGCGTGGTGGGCATCTTCACCGACCGGGACCTGCGCTCCAAGGTCGTCGCGGTGGGCGGCGACACCGGGGCCCCGGTATCCGCCATCATGACCCCGGATCCAGTCACCGTGGACACGGGGACCCGCGCGTTCGACGCCACGCTCCTCCAGATCGATCGTGGGGTCCATCACCTGCCGGTCTGCCAGGACGGCGAGCCGGTGGGGATGGTGACCAGCGGGGACCTGCTCCGCCTGGCGCAGACCGACCCCGTCTACCTCGCGGCCCGCATCGCCCGCGCGCCCGACGCCGACGGGGTCGCACACCTGGCGGCGAGGCTGCCCGCGCTGGTCGGTGAGTTCGTCCGCCGCGGCACAGCCCCCCAGGACATCGGCAGGGTCGTCACGGCCACCGCGGACGCGGCGACCCGCCGACTGATCTCCCTTGCCGAGCTTGAGCTCGGACCGCCGCCCGTGGCGTACTGCTGGGTCGGACTCGGTTCCCAGGCACGAGGGGAACTGGGTGTGGCGAGCGACCAGGACAACGCGCTCATCCTGGACGACCCGGCGGGGACGACACCCGACGCGGACCGGTACTTCGCACAGCTGGCCGAGCAGGTGTGCGCAGGTCTCGACCGGTCCGGGTTCCCGCTGTGTCCGGGTGAAGTCATGGCCTCCACCCCGGCGTGGCGTCGCACGTGTACGTCCTGGGAACGCCAGGTGGGGGACTGGGTCCGGGCGCCGGGAGCGGACGCCGTCCTGCACTCCCAGGTCTTCCTGGACATCCGCCCCGTCCACGGGGACACCTCGCTGTTCATGAGAGTCCGGGACGAGATGCTCGCGCGCGCCGAGGGCAGCCTGCGGTTCCAGGCCCACCTGGCGCGGATCGCCTGTGAGTGGCGTCCGCCGTTGGGGTTCTTCCGCGGTCTGGTGGTGGAACGACGAGGCGAGTACCGCAACACCCTCGACCTCAAGGCCGGGGGGATCGCGCCGGTGGTGCAGATCGCCCGCGTGTACGCCCTCTCCGCAGGGCTCGACGAGGTGTCCACGCTCGGTCGACTCGACGCCGCGGCCGGGGCGGGTGTGATCGCGCGGGCGGATGCGGAGGACCTCTCCGAGGCATTCCGGTTCCTCCGCGGCCTGACCTACAGTCATCACGCACGCCAGATCGCGGACGACGACCCGCAGGACAACCACCTCGACCCCGGAACGCTGAGCTCCGCCGACCGCCACCGTCTCCGCGCCGCGTTCCGGATCATCGCCGGCGTGCAGGGCTCGCTCGCCTTGAAGTACCGGGTCGGACAGATGTGATGCGCGACTGGTTCACCCGGTCCGGGCGCCGGCGGCGCGCTGCGCGGCGGCTTCCGGACGGCCCGCTCCGTCGCTACCTCGAGACCCCGCCGCCGGCGCCGTCGACCCCGCTGGCCGATCTGCGTCTCCTCGCGGTGGACGTGGAGACGACGGGACTCGACCCCCGGCGCCACCGCGTCCTGTCCGTGGGGCTGGTGCCCGTGGACGGCGACCGGATCGACCTCGGCGGTGCGCGGTCCATGATCCTCCGGGACGACCACGCCGACGAGGTCGAGGGCGTGGGTCAGAGCGCCACGCTGCACGGCATCACCGACGACGCGGTGGCGAACGGCGTCGGGGTCGACGTCGTCCTGGACCAGGTGTTCTCCGCGTTGACCGGGCGGGTGCTCGTCGCCCACTACAGTCATATAGAGACAGAGTTCCTCGACTCGCTGTGCTCGTCCGCCCACGACGTGCGGCCGCCGTTGGTGTCGGTCGACACCCTCGACCTGCACCGGAGGGTGCTCGGTGGGGGAGTCGACATGGGTTTCGCACCGCAGTCCTCCCCGGACGAACTGCGACTGTGGAATGCGCGGCAGCGGTACGGGCTCCCGCGCTACCGGGCGCATGACGCACTGATCGATGCTCTCGCCTGCGCGGAGCTGTACCTGGCCCAGACGGCCGAGCTGCGCGACCGCGGGGTCACGACGCTCCGGGATCTGCGAACGGCATAGGATCGCGGGTATGCGTCTCGCCCGTATCGCCCACCCGCAGGGATTCGCCTTCGTCGAGGTCCGAGGGGACGTCACCGACCCCGACACCCTCACCTGCGCGGAGATCTCGGAACACCCCTTCGGCACGCCCGAGTTCACCGGTCGCGAATGGCCGCTGGCCGACGTCCGCCTTCTCGCCCCGATCCTCGCCTCCAAGGTGGTGTGTGTGGGCAAGAACTACGCGGAGCACGCGCAGGAGATGGGCTCCGAGGCGCCCACCGAGCCGCTGATCTTCCTCAAGCCCAACACCTCTGTGATCGGCCCCGAAGCGGCGATCGCCTACCCTCCCAGCTCCGAACGGGTGGACCACGAGGGCGAACTCGCCGTGGTGATCGGCCAGCCCTGTCGCGACGTCGCGGCCGCCCGGGCCCACGAGGTGATCCTCGGCTACACCTGCGCCAACGACGTGACCGCCCGTGACCAGCAGCTCGCGGACGGTCAGTGGACGCGGGGCAAGGGGTACGACACCTTCTGCCCGCTGGGCCCCTGGATAGTCACCGACCTCGACCCGAACGGCCTCGACGTCCGCACCACCGTGCACCATCCGGACGGGTCGTCGGAGGTACGCCAGGACGGCAACACCTCCCAGTTCATGCACACCGTGGGGGAGATCATCGAGTACGTCAGCAGGATCATGACGCTGCTCCCGGGCGACGTGGTGTTGACGGGCACGCCCGCCGGGGTGGGGCCGATGCTCCCCGGCGACCGGGTCACCGTGGAGATCGAGGGCATCGGATCGCTGAGCAACCCCGTCGTCGACAGGTAGAGCGGGTCACACCGCGCCCAGCGCGGTGAGGACCGTGCGGAGTTTGGCGGCGGTCTCGGCGACCTCGTCGTCGGGGTCGGAGTCGGCGACGAGCCCCCCGCCCGCCCAGGCG
>NZ_JADDKI010000170.1:0-11107 GCF_015356725.1 Dietzia sp. SYD-A1 | reverse complement strand
GTCGGGGCCGTGGCGGCGTCGGACGCGTTCTTCCCGTTCGCCGACGGGCTCGAGGTGCTCGCCGAGGCGGGCGTGCGCGCGGTGGTGCAGCCGGGCGGGTCCGTGCGGGACGCCGAGGTGATCGAGGCCGCCGAGAAGGCCGGGATGACGATGTACTTCACCGGCGCCCGGCACTTCTTCCACTGAGCCCGCCGGAACCCATGTCAGAGATGGCGAGGTCGCAGATGGGCGAACAGGACGCCGTGCCTCTGACCCCGCGCGCACAGGCCAAGGCTCGCCGCCGCGATGAGATCCTCGTCGCGGCGGCCCGGCTCATGGCGCGGCGGGGCTTCCACGCGGTGCGCCTGGACGATATCGGTGCCGAGGTGGGCATCTCGGGGCCGGGCATGTACCGGTACTTCTCCTCCAAGGAGGACGTGCTCGCCGAGATGCTCCTCGACATCTCGCGCCGCCTGCGTGACGGTGGGCGCGCCGCCGTGGAGCAGGGCGGGGACCCGGCCGAGGTCGTCGACGCGCTCCTGGGGGTCCACGTGGACTTCGTCGCGACCGAACCGGATCTCATCAGCGTGCAGTTCCGCGATCTCGGCGCACTGCCCGCCGGGCCGCGGCACGAGGTGCGTAGCCTGCAGCGCGAGTACGCCGAGATGTGGGTCGACGCTCTCATGAGGCTGCGCCCGGAGCTGCCCGCCGTGGACGCGCGGGCTCACGTGCACGCCGTGTTCGGACTGCTCAACTCCAGTCCGCGGCTGCCGTCCATGGCCGAGGCCGAACTCCGGCGCGTCCTCACCGCGATGGCGTCGGCGGCTCTGCGGTCCTGAGCGAGCCGAGCAGTCGCGTGAACTCCTCACGGTAGCGCTCCACGTTGTCCAGCTTGACGTGTTCGTATCCGCGCACCATGTCGGGCAGGCCCGCCAAGTCGACGGCGGTGTCGTACCAGGTGGCCTCCCGGCCGCCGGGGCCCGTGCGCTGCAGGTCGGTGGTCAGTCGCCTGACCACGTCGCGGTACTCGGCCAGGAGCGCGCGCTCCACCCTGCGGACGTGGGCGTAGCCGAACACGTCGAGCGGGGTGCCGCGCAGGCGCTTCATCCGAGCCAGTGCCCTCATGGCGGGCATGGCCTTCGGGCCGATCGCGATCTTCCGCTTCATCCCCATCGCGCGGAGCGCAGGCGGGTGCAGCTTGAGCCTGGGCGTGGCCCCCTCGCCCCACTCCTCGGTGAGACGGCCCGCGAACTCCGGGTCGACGGCCAGCCGGGCCACCTCGTACTCGTCCTTGTACGCCATGAGCTTGTACAGGTTCCTGGCCACCGTGAGGGCGAGCCGCTCGCGGCCGGTCCCGGATAGCGCCTCGGCCGCACGCAGGTCCTCGACCCTGCGCACGTAGTCGGCAGCGTAGGCCTCGCTCTGGAAGCCGATCAGTTCGTCGACGCGCAGGGCGACGACGGCCCGGAGCTCGTCGGAGGCCTCCGGGCCCAGGCCGGTGACCAGGCGGCGCGCGGTGGGGGAGGGCTCGTGCAGGTCCGGCGTCGCGGTGGTCGCCGGGCGGTGCAGATCGGCGACCAGCGCGCCGAGGGCTCCCGGATCCGCGACGGCCTGTCGGCCACGCCGGAACGCCTGCAGGTTCGCCGACACCGCGACCCCGTTGAGCTCGATGGCCTGCTCGATGGCCCGGGCGGAGATCGGCAGGGCCCCGCTCTGGTAGGCCGCCCCCACCATGAGCATGTTGGAGGCCTGGGTGGAGCCGAAGAGGTTCTCCGTGATCTCTCCCGGGTTCAGGTAGACGCCTCTTCTCGAGGCCCGGTCGATGGAGGTCTGGATGTCGGTGCCGGACGGGTAGTGCACGGCGGTGTCGATCACCATGGAGCCCGTGGGGATCCGGGTGGTGGAGACGACCGCGGTGGTGCGGTCGGGGTGCGCGACCTTGAGGTTGGCGTCGTCCGCGCCCACCAGGCCGTCACAGCACAGGTAGAGGTCGCAGTCACCGGCGCCGATCTTCGGGGGTTGCTCGATCGGGGTCCGGGCCACCCGGACGTCGGAGACCACCGCGCCGCCCTTCTGCGCCAGTCCGGTCATGTCGAGGGTGCGGGCGGCGTTGCCGTCGAGGACGGCGGCGGTCGCCAGGACAGCGGACACGGTGACGATGCCCGTCCCGCCGATACCGGTCAGGCGCAATGAGAAACCCCGGTCGGCGTCGACCTCCGCCCTCATCGGCTCCGGGAGGGCCGACGCGTCGAGCTCGGGCGCCGTCGCCACACGCTCGCTCCGCGTCCCCGGCACCACGGTGACGAAGGCGGGGCAGTCGCCTTCCAGGCACGAGAAGTCGAAGTTGCAGGTGGATTGGTCGATCCGGGTCTTTCGGCCGAACTCGGTCTCCACCGGATGGACCGACAGGCAGTTGGACTTCCTGCCGCAGTCGCCGCAGCCCTCGCAGATGCGTTCGTTGATCACCACCCGCTCGGCCGGGGTGGGGTAGGTGCCGCGCTTGCGGTGGCGGCGCTTCTCGGCCGCGCAGAACTGGTCGTGGACCAACACGGTCACACCGGGGACCGCGGCGAGCTCCTTCTGGACCTCGAGCGTGTCGCGACGATCGCGGACCTCGATGCCGCGGGGCAGCCCCTGGGATCTCGTGGCCCTGACGTCATCGGTGGTGACGACGATCTTGGCGACCCGCTCCGCCTGCAGGAGTCGCAGGATCTCCGGCAGGGTCATCTGGCCGACCGGGTCCTGGCCACCCGTCATCGCGACCGTGCCGTTGTGGAGCAGCTTGTAGGTGATGTTGTCGCCTGAGGCGACAGCCGCGCGGAGCGCGAGCGAACCGGAGTGCATGAACGTGCCGTCGCCGATGTTCTGCACCAGGTGGTTCTCGGTCAGGAACGGGGCCATACCGGTCCACTGGAGCCCCTCGCCGCCCATCTGGGTGACCCCGGTGACCGTGCCGACCTGCTCTTCGTCCATCAGCAGCACCATGGCGTGGCAGCCGATGCCGCCGCCCACGAGCGTCCCGTCCGCCACCTTGGTGGAACTGTTGTGCGGGCAACCCGAGCAGAAGTAGGGGGTCCGGGTGGTGGCCAGGGGCAGGGCGATGCGCGAGCGACCCCGGCCGGGGCCGTCGAGCCAGGCGAGCGCCGACTCGATCCCGTGGACGCGCCCGAGCCGCTGTGCCAGACCCCGGGTCACGGCGTCGACGTCGAGTTCGCCGAACCGGCTGAACAATGTGGAGCCGTCCTCGTGGGTCTTGCCCACGACATTCGCGACGCCCGCGCGGCGGAAGTGGATCTCGCGGATCATGGTCTCGATGAAGTCGCGCTTCTCCTCCACGACGATCACCTCGTCCAGGCCGGACATGAACTCGTCCAGGACCGTGCGCTCCATCGGGTAGACCATGCCGAGCTTGAGGATCCGGATGCCGCGCCGGGCGAGTTCGGCGTCGTCCAGGCCCAGCCTGCGCAACGATTCGCGGACGTCCAGGTAGCTCTTGCCGGCGGCGACGATGCCGATCCTGTCGTCGGCGGTCGACTGGACTATCCGGTTGAGTCCGTTGAGCCGCGCGTACTCCAGCGCCCGGGGGATGCGGGTGGTGAGCTGGTTCTGCTCCAACTCCATCAGACTGGACCCGAGCAACTGGCCCGAGGGCACGTGGGGGCTGGTCCCCAGGTCTCCGTAGTCGGGCAGGATCCGGTCCGGGTCCACCAGCGCGGTGGACGACGCGTCCGCCACGTGCGACGAGATCTTCACGGCCGACCACAGGCCCGAGACGCGGGAGAGGATCGCCGCGTGGACGCCGAAGTCCAGCACGTCCTGGGAGTCCGCGGGATAGAGCGTGGGGAGGTAGAGGTCCGCGAGCGCGAGCTCCGACGAGCAGGGCACCGTCGAGGACTTGGCCCCGGGGTCATCGCCGACGAAGGCGACCGCACCTCCGTGAGGGTCGGTACCGATGAGGTTGGCGTGTCGGATCGCGTCCGTGGCGCGGTCCAGGCCGGGGGCCTTGCCGTACCAGTACCCGACGACGCCCTGCAGGGGCGCGCCGCCGGTGTTGGCGGTCGCGCGCAGGGTGCCCGTGCGTCGCGCGAGTTGCGACCCCATGACGGCCGTCGCGGCGGCCTCCTCGTTGAGGGCGGGACGATGGACCACGTCGAACGGGTCCAGGAACGTCCCGCGCCGGGCCAGCTCGAGGTCGTAGCCGGCCAGTGGGGAGCCCTCGTACCCGCTGACGAGGCTGGCGGTGAGTAGGTGCTGTCGGCGGTCCAACCGCGCGCGGTCGCGGACCGTGCGGACCAGTGCCTGGATACCGGTGAGGAACACCGTGCCGCTCTCCCGCGTGTAGCGGTCGGAGAGAGAGAACGAGGTGGCGTCCGCCCGCGGGTCACGCGGATCGTCCTGGGTACCGCTCGTGGGTCCGAGAAGAGAGGTCATCGGTCACACCTGGCCTTCGAGAGAATCGAGATACGACTCCAGGCTAGGCGCGCACGTGATGCGCGTCACGTGGTCAGCATTGTGGCGAGCACGGTGTGCACTCCGGCGCCTGGGACCGCGCGACTGTTGAGCACTTTGTCCAACGACGCGCGCCTTATGATGTACACATGGAATCGGCTCCCCGCGAAGCTTCGGCTCTGGACCACACGGATCGACGACTCCTGAGAGTCGTCCTGGCGGACCCCAGGGTCGGGGTGCGCGAGTTCTCCCGCCGCCTCGGGGTGGCGCGCGGGACCGCACAGGCCAGGTTGGACAAGCTCGAGGCCCGGGGCGTGATCGCGTCGTGGGCGCCGACCCTCGATCCGGCGGCGCTCGGGTACCCGCTCTCGGCGTTGGTCCACATCCAGATGGCGCAGGCCGAGCTGGAGGCGACGTGTTCCGGGCTCGCCGAGGTGCGCGAGGTGCTCGAGGTGATGAGTGTGGCGGGGGAGTTCGACGTGGTCTGCCGGGTGGTGGCCCGCGATCACGCGCACCTCGAAGAGGTGTTCAGCGCCATCATCTCCACGCCGGGCGTCCTGCGGACCCGCACGGAGGTGGTGCTGCGGCGCCGGGTCGGCCCGCGCGTCGCCCAGCTCGTGGACGAGTGAGCCTCACTCCCAGATGCGGTCGAACGGGTAGGCCTCCTCGTACTCCGAGGCGAGTTCGAGCACCAGGCGGTCATGGCCGATCCTCGACGACAGGTGCACCCCGATGGGCAGGCCGTCCGGAGCCCGACCGGCCGGGAGGGAGACTGCGGGCGACCCCGCGATGTTCTGGAGGGGGGTGAAGGTGACCCAGTCGGAGACCCTCTCGAGGTGGGACTCATACGGCAGGTCCGCGTCCAGATAACCGACCTCCGGGGTCTCGTGGTTGACCACGGGGTTGAGGTACACATCGAGGTCGCCGAACGCCGAGTCGAACCGTCGCCTGGCCCGATAGAGGCGATACAGGTGCAGGGGAAGCGAGGGCAGGGACCTCTTGGCCATCCCGGCGAGGCCGATCGTGAACGGGTCCAGTCGATCCGCTGCGAACTCAGGGCCGAACATGCCCCGCCCACCGGAAGACGTGGCCAGCGCGAGCAGGCCCCAATAGGCGATGAAGTCCTCGCGGAACGAGGACGGGACCGGCGCGGGCGTCGGCACGATCTCGTGGCCCAGCGCCTCCAGCCGGTCGGCGGCTTTCCGCAGCACCGCCAGTGTGGCGGCATCGGTGGGATCGCCCGCGGGACTGTGTTCGACCAGACCGATGCGCAACCGCCGGGTGGGGGCCGGCGAGACCGCGCCCAACGGCGGGACCCCGACCGGACGGTGCCCGGCCTCGAAGGCGGTCAGGAAGGTCACCGTGTCGCGCACGGACCGGGAGACCACGGACTGGGAGATGATCGGAATCGGCATGGTCGCCGAGAACTCCTCGTCCGGGTGCCTGCCGCGACTGGGTTTGAACCCGACGAGCCCGGTCACCGCCGCGGGGATCCGGATAGAGCCTCCACCGTCGTTGGCGTGGGCGATCGGCAGCGCGCCGGCGGCCACGAGTGCGGCGGATCCTCCCGAGGACCCCCCGCTGGTGCGGGCGGTGTCCCACGGATTGCGGGTGACGAGACCCCCCTGCCGTTCGGTGGCGGCGGTCCAGCCGAAGGGTGGCATCGCGGTCGTTCCCAGCGGGATGAGCCCGGTCGCGCGGAACAGGGGTGCGTAGGGGCCGTCGTGGAGGGCCGGACGGGTGGGCACCGCCGAGGACCCGAGCGTCATGGGCAGGCCCTCCACCCGGACCGCGTCCTTGAACGCGGACGGAACGCCGGCGAGGGGGGCCGAGAGATGAGACTCCCGGACCCACGATGCCCGGTGACGAGCGCGGTCGTAGTCGGTGTGCACCAGGGCCCCCAGTACGGGGTCCACGGCTGTGCACCGATTGATGGCGGCCTCGACCAGCTCCGTGGGCGAGACCTCCCGCCTGCGGACACGGTCCGCGAGGGCCGAGGCGTCGTCGTACCCGAGCGCGTCGTCCCGGAAGGCGTGCACGCGCTGCGGCATCTCGGCGGGGGCGAGGGCGGGGCTCTCGCCGGTGGTGGCGTCGGTTGTGGTGTCGGTCACGCCACCAGTCTAGGGCGTCCACTTGACAGCGCCCGGTCCGCTCAGGCACTTTAGGGATACCTAACTTAGGCGAGGGTCACCTAAACCTCGCCGTCGAGACCTCGCCCCTCAGCAGGCGACCCGTGGAGGGTGAACGATGGCACCGAATCCCGCCGAGAACGAGATCGAGCCCCCGATCGCCCAGCCGCCCGCGTCGGATCCGGTCGCGCACGGCGCCCGACGTCTGCTGGACGGGTCAGGTGTCGCCACGGTCGCCGTCCGGGGGACCCGGAACCGCTCGGATGTCATGGTCTCCGCGCAGCACCGCTGGGTCGGTGGCGGGTCCATCGTGGTCACCGGGGCTCCCGCGCCGTGGTCCGGCCTGATCGTGGAGCCGGGGGCGTCGGTCGAGGTGGTCGTGATGATCGACGAGTTCGCCCCCATCGTGGAGGCGAAGGTGCACGTGGCCAGCCTGTACGGGTTCGGCATCGCGCGGTCCGCACGACAGGGTGAGGGGTGGGTCGTCGAGATCGAGATCGACCTCGACGAACTTCAGGTGCGTCGGCTCGGGCACCAGGGGACGGTCCACGCGCGCGACCTGGATTCGGTTCCCTCGGACCCGTTGGCCGCCGAGGCGCCCGGTCTCGCAGACGAGATCCGGGCGCGCTTCGGGGAACACCTGGCGATCCTGGCCGGGTCGGGCGACCCGGCTCATCCGCCGTTCGTCCTGGGCGTCGACCCGGACGGCCTCCACCTGCTCACCGCACTCGGGCGCGACGCCGACGTGGTGCACCTGCCGTTCATGACCCGTGCGCAGAGCCTCGGGGACGTGGTCCGGGAGATGGGTCAGTACGTGGCCCGGGCGAGCTGACCGTCCACGCCGCTGACCGTCTACGTCCGTGGGCCCTAGGCCGGGGAGTAGGTCAGGCAGTCGGCGGTGTCGGCGCCGGAGCCGATCGTCACCGATTCCGCGGAACAGAGCAGATCCTTGTTGTGCGCGCACTCGACGCGCTGGCAGGCGCCGACGTGCGCGGTCGCCGTGGGCAGTCCGCCCCGCACGTCGAGCGAGATGAACGTCCCGCACTCGGCATGGTCGGGTGATCCTGCAACGGTGATCGCCGGGGCCGTGCAGTCGGCGTCGGCGTTGAACGAGCACGTGGTGACCGTGCAGTTGCTGATTCCGGTGAGAGTGGCCATGTCGGTTGCTCCTCGCGTCGGTGTGGCGATCCGGCCGGTGAGTCGATCCGGTCGGGTGTCACCGAGTCAACCCCCGATCAGGCCGACTTGCAAGCAAGGAGAGCCTGTGCTAGCCCAGGTTAGCCTAAGCACCTGACCTGCTCTTCGCTCCGCTTCCGATCCTGCTTTCACGGCGATCGGCGTGGCCCTGCCGTGCCGCGCCGCGCGGGTCGCGGCACCCCTTCTGGACATCTGTGAGCCATGGCACTATGGTCGAACTCAGTTAATCCGACTTAACTGAAAGGGAGCGGCGCTGATGTCTTCCGCGACCACCGATCGCCCGTCCACCGACAACCCGACCACCAACCGCCAGGCGCACGAGGAACTGCTCGCCGACCTCCGCGACCGCCTCGATCGGGCCTCGATGGGCGGCGGTGAGAAGGCCCGGGCCCGTCACCTCGAGCGCGGGAAGCTCCTCGCCCGCCAGCGGGTCGACGTCCTCCTGGACCCGGGTAGCCCGTTCCTCGAGTTGTCCCCGCTGGCGGCGGAGGAGATGTACGGGGGCAAGGCGCCCGGCGCCGGGGTCGTCGCCGGGATCGGCCGCGTGTCCGGACGCGAGTGCCTGGTGATCGCCAACGACGCGACCGTCTCCGGCGGCACCTACTACCCGATGACCGTCAAGAAGCACCTGCGCGGCCAGGAGGTGGCGTTGGCCAACAACCTGCCGTGCATCTACCTGGTGGACTCGGGCGGGGCGATGCTGCTCCAGCAGGACGACGTGTTCCCCGATCGGGACCACTTCGGCCGCATCTTCTACAACCAGGCCACCATGTCGGCCCGGGGCATCCCGCAGATCGCCGCGGTGATGGGCTCGTGCACCGCCGGCGGCGCCTACGTCCCGGCGATGAGTGACGAGGCCGTGATCGTGCGCAACCAGGGCACGATCTTCCTCGCCGGTCCGCCGCTGGTGAAGGCCGCCACCGGGGAGGAGGTCACCGCCGAGGAGCTCGGAGGCGGCGACCTGCACGCCAAGACCTCGGGTGTGGTGGACCATCTCGCCGACGACGACTACGACGCGCTCATGAAGGTCCGCGAGATCATCGCGACCTGCCCGCCGGCCCCCGAGCCGGACTGGGAGGTCCTCGAGCCCCGCGAGCCGGTTCGTCCACAGACGGATCTCTACGACCTCGTCCCGGTCGACTCCCGGCAGCCCTACGACGTGCGCGACATCATCGGCACGGTCGTCGACGGTGGTGAGTTCACGGAGTTCAAGAAGGACTACGGCACGTCGATGGTCACCGCGTTCGCGCGGATCCACGGTCATCCGGTGGGGATCATCGGCAACAACGGCGTCATCTTCTCCGAATCCGCCCTCAAGGGCGCGCACTTCATCGAACTGTGCGACCGCCGCAAGATCCCGCTGGTCTTCCTCCAGAACATCACCGGGTTCATGGTCGGACGCCAGTACGAGGCGGGCGGCATCGCCAAGAACGGCGCCAAGATGGTCGCCGCGGTGGCGTGCGCACGCGTGCCCAAGTTCACGATCGTGGTGGGCGGGTCCTTCGGTGCCGGCAACTACTCCATGTGTGGCCGCGCCTATTCACCGCGATTCCTGTGGATGTGGCCCAACGCCCGGATCGCCGTGATGGGCGGGCCCCAGGCCGCGGACACCCTCGCGTCGGTGCGCGCCGCGCAGGTGACCAAGGCGGGCGGGGAGTGGACCGACGAGCAGCAGGCGGAGTTCACCGCACCCATCCGCGAGCAGTTCGAGGAGCAGTCCACCGCCTACTACTCCACGGCCCGCCTCTGGGACGACGGGATCATCGACCCCGCCGACACCCGCACCGTCCTCGGCCTGGCCCTCGCGGCCGCCGCCAACGCCCCCCTCCAGCCGGTCAACAACGGCGTCTTCAGGATGTGAGAAGCCCCATGTCAGAGGAACTGTCCCAGAAACTCCACACCGTTCTGGTGGCCAATCGCGGGGAGATCGCCTGCCGCGTGATCCGCTCCCTGCGGGCAGCGGGGATCCGCTCGGTCGCCGTCTACTCCGACGCGGACGCCGATGCGCTGCACGTGCGCATGGCCGACGCGGCGGTCCGCCTGGGCCCGGCCCAGGCCTCACAGTCCTATCTCGACATCGACAAGGTGATCGACGCCTGCCGCCGGACCGGCGCCCAGGCGGTCCACCCGGGCTACGGGTTCCTGTCGGAGAACTCCCGGTTCGCGCGGGCGCTGGAGGAGGCGGGCCTGATCTTCGTGGGGCCACCGGCCACCGCGATCGAGACGATGGGCGACAAGATCACCGCCAAGGCGGCGGTGTCCGCCCGGGACGTACCGACCGTGCCCGGGATCTCGCGTCCGGGGCTGACCGACGACGAGCTGGTGGCCGGCGCCGACGAGGTCGGATACCCGGTCCTCGTCAAGCCGTCCGCGGGCGGCGGCGGCAAGGGCATGCGACGCGTCGAGCGACCCGAGGACCTTCGCGCCGCGCTCGACTCCTCCCGCCGCGAGTCCGCGGGTGCGTTCGGCGACGACACCCTGTTCCTCGAGCGGTTCGTCGACACCCCGCGACACATCGAGGTCCAGGTCCTCGCCGACACCCACGGCAACGTCATCCACCTGGGTGAGCGTGAGTGCTCGCTGCAGCGCCGCCACCAGAAGGTCATCGAGGAGGCGCCCAGCGCGCTGCTCGACGAGGTCACCCGCCAGCGGATCGGTGCCGCCGCGTGCGACGCCGCCCGCTCGGTCGGTTACGTGGGTGCGGGCACGGTCGAGTTCATCGTCTCCGCCCACGCCCCGGACGAGTTCTTCTTCATGGAGATGAACACCCGGCTCCAGGTCGAGCACCCGGTCACCGAGATGGTCACCGGCGTGGACCTGGTCGACTGGCAGGTCCGCATCGCCGCGGGCGAGGAGCTGACCCTGCGCCAGGAGGACATCACCCTCACCGGCCACGCGATCGAGGCCCGCGTCTACGCCGAGGACCCGGCCAAGGGCTTCCTCCCGACCGGCGGAACCGTGCTCGGGCTGGAGGAACCCTCGGGCGACGGCATCCGGGTGGACTCCGGCCTGCGCGTCGGCACGGTCGTCGGAAGCGACTACGACCCGATGCTCGGTAAGGTCATCGCCCACGGCACCGACCGGGCCGAGGCGCTGGCCCGACTCGACGCCGCGCTCGCCGACACCCATGTCCTCGGACTGAGAACCAACATCGACTTCTGCCGGTTCCTGCTCTCCCAGCCGGAGGTCGTCGCCGGCGACCTCGACACGGGTCTGCTCGATCGGACCCTCGACGACTACACCGCGACCCCGGCGCCCGAGGGTGCACTCGTCGCCGTGGCCATGCACCGCACCGAGGAGCGCTGGGCCCGCGTGCCGGCCGCCCGGCGCGGACCGTGGGACGTGCCCAACGG
>NZ_JADDKI010000169.1:0-3461 GCF_015356725.1 Dietzia sp. SYD-A1 | reverse complement strand
GTCGCCGCCCGCGTCCGGTGGCGCCGCACCCTCGGCCCCTACGTCCTGGCGGTGGGGGGCATCGAGCCGCGCAAGGGCAGCATCGACCTCCTGGAAGCGTTCGCTCTGCTGCGGCGGAGGCGTCCGGATCTCTCGCTCGTCTTCGCGGGCGGGGAGACCCTGTTCGACTACCGCGATTACCGCTCCCGCTTCGACCGGCGGTGCGACGAGCTGGGGTTACACCCCGTGGTCCTGGGCATGGTGCCGGAGGGCGATCTGCCGGGCCTCGTCGCGGCCTGCGACGCGTTCGCCTTCCCCTCTACCAAGGAGGGCTTCGGGCTGGCCGCGATGGAGGCGCTCGCCGCGGGGCGTCCGGTCGTCGCCCGCGACCTGCCGATCCTCCGGGAGGTCTTCGGCCCCTGCGTCGACTACGCCGGATCGGTCCCGGAACTCGCACACCTGTTGGAGTCAGCACTGTCCGCCGATCCGGCGCGGGCCGGGGAGGGCCGTGCCTTGGCGGCCTCGCTCACCTGGGACGCGGCGGCCGCGGCGCACCTGCGATTCTACGTCGACCACTCCGGCGGCCACCTGGGGAAGCCGCCACCGGCGCAGGTGAACGCCGACTGATCGGCCATCGGTACGCTGGCCGCATGCGCGAGACCCCAGACGCCCCGCACGACGACCCCGCGGGCGCCCCCGCCGAGCCGGTGACGATCGCCCCCTCGACGACCACCGACGCCGACGTCCAGCCCGGCCCCGTCTCGCGCGTGTTCACCGATCGGTGGATGGGCGTGCTGCTGACCGTCGGGTCGATCGTCGCCCTGGTGGCGTCGTTCCAGCTCAGCCTGGACAAGATCCGACTCCTGGAGAACCCGGACTTCGTTCCGGCCTGCAACTTCTCCATCCTGATGAGCTGCAAGAGCGTCATCAACTCCGAGCAGGGGGCGGTCTTCGGATTCCCCAACCCCTTCATCGGACTGGTGGGGTACGCACTGCTCATCGCGATCGGGGTCGCCGCCGCGTCAGGGGTGCGCTTCCCCCGCTGGTACTGGGTGGGTGCGCTCCTCGGGCTGACCTTCGCCGCCGGGATGGTGCACTGGCTGGCGTACCAGTCCATCTTCTCCATCCAGGTGCTGTGCCCGTGGTGCATGGTCGTGTGGGCCATGACCATCCCGATGTTCTGGTACACCCTGCTCCACGTGCTGGCCAAGCTCACCGGCGCCGGCTGGGTCCGCGCGCTGCAGCGGTGGCACCTGGTCCCGGTGGTCGTGTGGTTCCTGGCCCTGGCCGCGGTCATCCTCTGGGCGTTCTGGGACTTCTACTGGGCGGACTTCTTCGCCAACCTCTGATCACCCCGTGGTCGTGGCCACCCCGCCCGCGGCCTGCTCGACCAGGTGCACGATCGCGCTCGCGTGGAGCCTGAACAGCGCGGCCACGTCGGCGTCCCCGGTCAACGACGCGAGGAAGATCCCGTCCCCGCCGGCCAGAGCGTAGGTGGCCACCAGCATCGCCTCCGTCGGCGACAACGCGGGCCGCACCTGCTGCAGCTCAGCCGCGATCCGCTCGATCGCCTCCCCCCGCAGCCGCAGGTAGATCTCCCTGGCCACCGGCTCCACGGGACGCCGTTCCACCGCGAGCATCAGCACCAGCCGGAGGAAATCCTGTGACTCGGTGAACGTCCGGGCCACACCCAGGCACAGTTCGGTCACCCGTTCGGCGAGCGACTGCCCCTCCCCTCTGGTCACCTGACCCAGCCACAGTTCGATGCTCTCCTCCACCACCGCGGCCAGGAGCGCGTCCTTGTCCGCGAAATGCCAGTAGATCGAGCTCGCGGGCAGCCCGCTGACCTCGCTCACCCGCGCGATGCTCGTCCCCTCGTAGCCGCGCTCCCCCGCGACCGCCGCGGCGGCCTCGAGGATCCTCCGCCGGGATTCGCGGCCCCTCGCGCGCGTGCGCCTGGTCCCGCCCGGCGCCTCGCCGCCCTGCGACCCGCGTTCTGCCATCCGACCTCCCCGGTCCTGTGTCCAGCGCCTCATTGCCCGGGCACCACCCGGGACTTACTGTAGTGATCACTACAGTACCGCGGTGGCGACAGGCCGCCGCCCGAAAGGTGAAGAAATGATCGATGCACTCACCCGCAATTGGTGGATTCAGCTGATCCGCGGGGGCCTGGCCCTCACGCTGGGCGCCACCGCCCTCTCGGCCCCTGGTGCCGGCTCCGGTGCAGGCATGACGCTCGCGGTGTTCCTGGTGGCCGCGTTCGCGATCGGCGACGGCGCGATGACCGTCACCACAGCGTTGGCATCGCCGGCCGACCACCGGGGCCGGCGCGCTCTGCTCGCGACCGGCGCCGGCGAGATCGTTCTCGGGATGGTCGTCCTGTTCTGGCCCGGGCTGTCCGCGACCGCACTCACCGTGCTGTTCGCCGCCTGGCTCGTGGCCTCGGGGGCACTCGTGGCCCACGGCGCGCGGACCCTGCGTCGTCAGATCCCGGACTCGTGGGTCATGGGGACGCTGGGAGTGGCGCTCATCGCACTCGGCGTCGGCATCGGCGCCTTCGGCCCCTCGGCGACCGGCGCGTTCGTCACCTTCGCCGGCTGGTTCGGACTGGCTGCGGGCGCCGTGATGGTGGCCGTCGCGTTCCGTCTGCGGGCCGACCTCGAACGGCTGCCCTCACCCGCCGCGGCCTGAGGTCGACGACCGGCCCGGGACGGGGATCGCTACGGGCGGCCCGGGCCCGGGCGTAGGTCACGGCCCGCCAGGGTGCCCTCCGGACTGCTCGGGCCGGCGTACTTGTCCCGCACCTCGGCCTCGAGGCTCGGCCGCGGGTCGAGGTGGGACAGCCCGTTGAAGCACAGGTTGACGATGTGCGCGGCCACCTCCTCCTTGGGCGGGGTACGCACGTCCAGCCACCACTGCGCGGTGCCGGAGACCATGCCCACGAGCGCCTGCGCGTACACGCTCGCGGTGACGGGGTCGAAGCCGCGGTTCACGAACTCCTCCTCGAGGATGTACGTCACGCTCGCCGTCGCGTCGTTGAGCAGGGTCGAATACGATCCACCGGGGGCGATCGACGACTCGCGGACCAGGATGCGGAAGCCGTCGGTGCGTTCCTCGACATACCGCAACAGCGCCATGGCGGCGCGCTCGATGCGCCTCCGCGACCCCTCGCCCTGAAGGGACTCGGTGATCTCTGCACCCAGGTACGCCAGCTCGCGATCGCAGACCACGGCGTAGAGCCCCTCTTTGCCGCCGAAGTGCTCGTAGACCACCGGCTTGGACACCCCCGCCACGGCCGCGATCTCCTCGACGGTGGCGGAATCGTAGCCGTACTCGGCGAAGATCCGGCGACCCACGTCGACCAACTGCTGCCGTCGTTTCGCGGCCGTCATCCTGGTCCTCGGCGCCGGAATGCCCTCGCCCGTCATCATCAACCCCTTCGAGACAGTCCCCCAAGCCTAGTCGGCCGAGCGGGCCCTCCC
>NZ_JADDKI010000016.1:0-10071 GCF_015356725.1 Dietzia sp. SYD-A1 | reverse complement strand
GTCTCCGCTGCCCTGGACGACGCCGCCGTCTCCCCCGCCACGATCGTGCGCGCCCAGAACGTGGCCGCCGTCGCCGGCCTGGCCGCCTCGGGCCTGGGAGTGGCTCCGGTCCCGGGCTTCGTGTTGCCGCTCATGCGCTTCGCCGGCCTGACCTTTGTACCCCTCGTGCCGGAGCGGTCCCGCACCATCACCCTGGTCCGCCACCGGGACCGCCCGCTCTCCCCCGCCGTCGGAGCGTGGATGGACGTGGTGGACCGGCACCTCGGGTCGGGCCCGGACGGGCTGCTCGGCGTGCGCTGGGTGCGGCCCGGAGCCGGTCCGGGGGGTGGGGCCGCCGGGTAGGGATGGCCCGGCCCCGTGATGCTCCGGCCGCGCAGACAGAGCACCACGAGGCACGAGATCAGACCGTGGTGACGTGGACTCCGGGGCGGCGGGCGGACCAGGGCATCGCGGCCTCGAGCTGCGCCGCCACCCGGAGGAGCATCGACTCCGAGCACATCGGCCCGGCGAGCTGCACGCCGATCGGCAGGCCCTCCCGAGACTGCCCCAGCGGCAGGCTGATCGCCGGCGTCCCGGTGGTGTTGAACAGCGGGGTGAACGAGAACGCGTCGAAGATCCTGCGGGTCCACCCGAGGGCGTCCAGGTCGGCGTTCGCATCCAAATAGCCCAGCGGCATGGCGGGGTGGTTGGTCGTGGGGGTGAGCAGGATGTCGTGGTCACCGAAGAACCGGCCCACCTCCCGGGAGACCGAGGTGAACGTCGCGGTGGCCGCCGCCATGTCCAGGACGGACAGGCCCCGACCGAATTGCACGCACGCCCACGTGGTGGCCTCCAGGTTGTCCGGGCCCGCGGTCGTGCCACTCATCGCCTCCACCCCCATGACCGATTCCGCCAGGAAGGCCGCCCACGCCTTGGCCGTGGCCTGCAGGAACTCCTCCCACTCGAAGGCGGGCGTCGCCCGCTCCACGTGGTGGCCGGCCTCCTCGAGCGTCCTCGCGACCTGCTCCACCGCGGCCACCACCTCGGGGTCGACCGCCGTGCCCGCCCACGAGTCCGTGTGCAGCGCGATGCGCAGCCGGCCCGGATCGGCGCCCACCTCCCGGGCCCACGGCCGTTCCGGCGGGGCGATGATGAACCGGTCGCCCGGGTAGCTCACCGCGACCTCGTCGAGCAGGGCCGCGGCGTCCCGGACGGACCGCGTGACGGCGAACTCGATGGCCTTGCCGCTCAACGCGGTGCTGTCGAGATCCGGGCCGAGCGGTACCCGGCCCCGGCTCGGCTTGAGGCCCACCAGCCCGTTGACCGCCGCCGGGATCCGGATGGAACCGCCACCGTCGTTGGCGTGGGCCATCGGGATCGCCCCGGCAGCCACCAGCGCCCCGGACCCGCCGCTCGAGCCGCCCGCGCTCCGCGAGGTGTCCCAGGGGTTCCGGGTGGAGCCGTAGACCAGGGCCTCCGTGTTGGCGTTGTAGCCGAACTCCGGCGTGGTGGAGACCGCGACCGTCGCCAGGCCGGCAGCCCGGAACCGCTCCATCAGATGCGTGTCCGCCGGTGGGACCACCCCGTCGGCCAACATCCTCGTGCCCATGCGGGTGGGCACGCCCTCGGCATGACAGACCAGGTCCTTGATCACGAACGGCACCCCCGCGAAGGTCCCGTCCGAGGCGTGGTCGAGTGGCGTGTCGAACGGCCCCGACGCCACGGCGTTGAGGTGCGCGTTGACGGCGGTGATTCCGTCGGTGGCGAGCGTCGCCAATTCGTCCGCGGTGACCTCACCGGCGGCGACCATCGCGGCGAGCGACGTCGCGTCCTGTGCTGAGTATTCCTCGACGTTCACGGGTCCTCCTGGGGTTGGCATCCGGCGCCTCTTACGCCGACTGCCCGAATGGTGGCACCATGTGCTCCAGGTCACATCGGCCGAATGGCCGATGCCCCTTTCCGCCCCGGCCTGCGACGATCGGAGGTGTGCGTGACGCCGGAGATGACGTGGTGGGTCCGTCTCGCCGACAGCGTGCGCGCCGCCGGCCGGGGTGAGGCCCCCCTGGACGAGCCGGTGCGCATGGTCCGCGACGGGCTGGGGTTCGACTGCGCCACGCTCGTCGGGCCTCAGCGGGCCACCACCGGCCAGGCGCACCCCGTCCTGGTGAACCTCGACTACCCCGGCGACGCCATCCGGTTCATCTCCACCACCTACGCGGCGGAGTGTCCCGCGCACCGTTACATCACCGAGCAGCGCGTGGCCGGACGGTTCATCGACCTGCCGTACGACTTCCGCTCCTCGCGCACCTACCGGGAGGCGCTCAAGCCCAACGGCTTCCACGAGGGCCTCACGCTCCCCCTCGGCGTGCTCCGCCACGGTTCGCCCCGCCCGGGATTCCTGGCGCTGAGCTCCACCCACGGCCGGCCACTGCGCGACGAGGCCCTGCTCGGGCTGACCATGCTCGCCAGCGAGATCGCCTCCCTGACCGATCCCCGGGCGACTCGCCCTCCCGCCCCCGCGGACCTCGTGGTGTGGGTGGGCCGCGGCACGCTCGACGTGCGGGTGGGTGACGTGGCCGCCGGCCCCTTCACCACCAGGGACCTCTCTCGGATCGGGGCTCTGCACCAGCGCACCGGGGCGGCGCTGGGCTTCCGGCACCGCGACGGCTCACGGGGCTGGTGGCACGTCACCACCGACGCCGCCGGGGACGGGGTCCTGATCCGCATCCAGGAGGCCGAGTGCGACGATCACCTCACCCCGCGTGAACTCGATGTGGTGGGTCTGCTGTCCCGCGGGTGGACCAACGACGAGATCGCCACTGCCCTGGGGATCTCCGTGCGGACCACCCGGACCCACGTGGAGGCCGCGCTGATGAAGCTCGGAGTGCCCAACCGGACCGCTCTCGGGCGGGAGGCGCTTCTCCGCGATCTCGACAGCCTCGACGCGATCCGCTGCGTGGCCGAGGCGAGTCACCGCTCGCTGCCCGCGTAGACGGGCACGGGCCCGGACATGCGCGGACCCCGGGCCGCGGGTGCGGTCCGGGGTCCGTGTAGTGCCTCAGGTGGCGGGCGCGACTTGTTGCGGGCGCGACTTGTTGCGGGCGCGTCAGGCGGCGCGCGGCCGTGCGTGCCGGGTGGCCGGGAGAGGCCTCCCGGTCAGGAGATGCCGCCGAGGAGGTCGGTGGGCAGCATCCCGGTCAGCGAGTCGGTGCCGCTGCCGTTGCCACTGCTGGCCCCCTGGAGCAGCGAACCCAGGCCGAGCGATCCCAGGATGGGGGCGGCGAGCGAGCCGAGAGCGAGTGAGCCGAGCGAGCCGATGGCGTCTGAACCCATGAGTAGGCGTCCTTTCGGGTGGGTGCGGGTGTCGTGGCGCGGTGGGCGCCTGCCCTACCGACGGTAGCAGCGGTGTGCCGCATATCACACCGCTGAAGGCGGCGTCTCGCTACTCTGGCGCTCGTGGCGACTTGTCGCGCCGAGATGGCGTCGGATCCGGCACTCGTCGACGCGTTGATCGGATCCCCCTACTTCCATGCCGGCCTGCGCGCCTTCGCCGACCCCGACGCTGCACACGTTCACCGCGTGGCCCCCACACCTCCACTTCGGCAGGGCGATGTCGTCCGGTGGCCCGCTCGGGTCACGCGTCCTCGTCGATCCCGGCATACGCCGCCCATGCTGGGACCGTTCGGCGCCTGGCGCGAGGTCTTTCGCCACAGGCAGCGTCCGCGGCCGTCGCGGGCGTACACCGTCACATCCCGCAGTCGCGGGCAGCTGGAGCTCCGACTCTCACGCGGGGGCACAGTCTCACTCGGGGGCACAGTCTCACTCGGTGGCACGGTGAGGTTCACGGTCGAGCGCTCGGACACCTGCCACCACGCGGTGCTCTGCATCGACACAGACCTGCCCGCCCGGATGACCCGGCTGTTGTTCGACTACGTGGAGGCCGAGGGTCGGGACTGGCAGCACTTGCTCGGGTTCGGCATCCGGCCCCTGACCCGAGATCCCCACCTTGACTGGATTCGGCAGCTCGGCCCACTGGCCGAGACGCACGGGGAGTTCACCGACAGCGCGGTCGAGAACTGCGGTTTCCCGGCCCTGCTCAAGATCCGCCATCCCGCCCGCACGGGCGATCAGGACGTCACCTGGGACGAGGTTGCCCGGGAGAACGGGGTGACTATCTCGCCGTCGTCGATGTGGTGGGACCTCGCCGTCACCAACGACGCTCCCCCGCCGCAGGACCGATTCGATGCGCGCGATGATCGGTTCGGGACGCCGCTCGAGGGCGCAGAAGGGCTTGCCGGAATCGGGGCGCTCTTCGAGGTTCTCGCCGGCCACACCTCCACACCCGAGGAGGCGTTCGGGGCGGCCTTCGAGACCTCAGGTCTTGCCTGGAACTCCTACGGGCCGGGCCCCGACCACTCGGTGGCGTCCTACACCGGCAATCCGGACGCGCGGGTCCACCCGCAGCTCACCGCCGTCCCCGCCTCCCAGATCTGCTCACCCGAGGTCGACCTGGGGCGCACGATGAAGGTCCTCCAGACCACGGTCATCGATGCACCCGCGATGTCGGGACTCGCCTCTGGCCGCTTCCGCGGTGTCGACGCCCTGTGGCCCGACGGCCGGGAATGGCTCGTGGTCACGGACGTCGACTGGGAGTACTCCTTGCTTGGTTGTGATCGAGGCACGGCCGAGGCGGTCCTCGCCGCCGAGGGGGTCGAAGCGGTCGAACTCGGCTGAGTGGTCGTCGTCATCCGGCCGATCGGTTCCCTGTGGCGGAGCCATTGACGGAGGACGGTGAGATCCGATGTGACGGCTCCACACGGGTCGTCAGTCGACCAGAATCACCTCATGCGAGAAATCGATCTTCCCCGCCCCGAGAAGCTGGCGCCCAGGTGGTCCGCACTGGCCGCGGTGCTCGCGGCGTACGGGCCGCGGTGGGCGGAATCCGCCTACGCCACCGACTCGACGTGGCATTACGACGACGGCGGCGGCAACTGGGCCGACATCCGCTTCGCCGGCGAGGGGCGGGCGGTGCTCCTGGGTCACGACCACGAGTACTCCACCACATACTTCCGCGCCGCCGCCGAGTACTTCGGGGAGCCCGAGACCGACCTCCTGGCCGGGTGCCCCGCGTGGTGGGCCGAGGCGATCGGCGACCACCTCGAGCGCATCGACTCCGAGGGCACGTGGATCGGGTTCATCTACGGGTACGACGGCGGCACGTGGACGCGCGCTGACTACGACGCCGACGACGGCTTCACCTCCCTGAACCTGCCCGCCCTCGACGACCGGGCCGTGCTCTCGCAGATCACTGGCCAACTCACGCGGTCCATGGGCGGCCACCCCGCCGGCGCGGCACCCGCCCCGGCCCTCCTCGACCGAGTGCTCGCCGAATGCCCCGACCTCAGCGCTGACACGGCACAGGCTCTCCTGGGTGGGCGCGGGCTGGATGTCGACGCGGCCCTGCGCGCAGCGCACCAGTTCCGGCGGAGGCCACAGGAGCACGCCACGTAGCGAAGACCGTGAGTGTCTGCCTGGCGCCATACGCTGCCCGCGATGTCTGACAATGCTGTGAGAGTGGCCTATGCCGATGAGTCATTTCGCGAGGCATCGAACGGCGGGTTCTACGTCCTCGCCGCGGCGGTGTGTGAAGACTGCGTCCGTGACGCGGTTCGTGCGGCCATGCAGATGCTTCGAGGAAGACGACAGACGCCCACACTGCATTGGAACGAGATGGACGCCAGTCAGCGGACCACTGCTGCGGCGACAGTCGCTGCTTTGGATGGCTTCCATATCGTCGCGATCGGAACACCGGTCCCCCGTACCCGCCAAGTCCGCGCACGAGCGAGACGTCGCAACAGTCCGCGGTGCTCGGTTCTCGCTCCCCAAGGGTTCGCGCTTCCACGTCGAGCACGTGCCCGGCAGGCAGGAGCCTAAACTGTGGTCTGCCGATCTCGTGGCCGGCGCAGTCCGCGCTAGCCGTCAGGGCGACGCGACTTTTCGACGAGAACTGGACCACTGCTTGTACGAGAGTGAACTGGATACCCGCACCCGACGAACTCCGGACATGCGTAAGGCCAGGGTCCCGGTCTGCCCCGGGTGCACCTGGCCTTGCGACTCGCCCGGCACCCGCGGTGCCGCGCTCTCGACTCACGGTACCCGGCCGCATCCACGGTGCAACACCTCTGCACTCACTCGCCGCGGAGATCCTGACCAAAGTGGACCGAGGGTAGTTCGCGTGGTCGATCACGCCGGTGCATTGACCATCCGACCTCAAGCCGGGGTCGGGGAATGTCGCACCGGGCGGGTATCTACACCGCTTCTACCTCGCTGACTCGGGGTGACGCCCTGTGCCCGAAGAGCATCCCCGTAGCCGGTCGCCATTGTCCGACTCGAGTGCCAGAGTGGACCCATGGCGAGCAAGGGCGGCAAGGAGTCGGTCGAGGTCGACGGGCGGACGATCCGTTTCACCCACCCCGACAAGGTGCTCTACGAGGCCACCGGCACCACCAAAGCCGATGTGCTGGAGTACTACCTCGCGGTGGCGCCGCTCCTCATGACGTACGCCGGTCAGCGTCCCGTGACGCGCAAGCGCTGGCCCGACGGCACCGAGGACAAGTCCTTCTTCGAGAAGAACCTGCCCTCCCACACGCCCGACTGGGTCTCGCGGGTGGCGATCGAGCACTCCTCGCGCACCGTCACCTACCCGGTGCTCGACTCCCCCGCCACGCTGGCGTGGTTCGCCCAGCAGGCCGCGCTCGAGCTCCACGTGCCGCAGTGGACCCTGACCGACGGCGAGCCGGGGCGGACCAGGCGGATCGTCATCGACCTGGACCCCGGCCAGGACGTCGACCTGGACACGACGGCGAAGGTCGCCCTGCGCGTCCGGGATCTCCTCACCGAGGCGGGCCTGGACTCCTACGCCGTGACCAGCGGATCCAAGGGCATCCACCTCTACGCCCGCCTGGACAAGGCCGTCACCGCCAAGGGCGCCTCCGCGGTGGCCAAGCAGATCGCCCAGTCGCTGGCCAAGCAGACCCCGGACCTGGTCACCGCCACCATGAAGCGCTCTATCCGCGACGGCAAGGTGTTCGTGGACTGGAGCCAGAACAGTGGCGCCAAGACGACCGTCGCGCCCTACTCCCTACGCGGGCGCGCCGAGCCGTGGGTTGCTGCCCCGCGCTCGTGGGAGGAACTCGGTGACGGCGGGCTCACCCACCTGCACTGGGACGAGATGCTCAAGCGACTGGAGTCCGAAGGCGACCTGCTCGAAGGCTTGGAGGGACCCGCGAAGAAGGGCGGCGGGTCGAAGAAGAATGCCACCAAGAAGTCCGCCACTAAGAAGTCCTTGGCATCGCGAGAGAAGAAGTCCGCGAGCAGCAAGAAGTCCTCGTCGTCGTCATCGGATGACGGGGACCCCGAGCGCGGCGGTTCCGATTCTCCCGGCGCCGATTCGGACGGTTCCGATTCCGGCAGCGACGACTCCACCCGCGCCGCAGCCGAGGAAGGCTGCGACACCGGCCCCACCGACTCGGACGCCGTGGTGACCAGCCTCGAGGAGTACCGCCGCAAGCGCGACCGCCGCAAGACCCCGGAGCCGTTCGACGGCGAGGTCGAGACCGACCGCTCCGACGACGACGGCCCGATCTTCGTGATCCAAGAGCACCACGCCCGCCGCCTGCACTACGACCTGCGGCTCGAACATCACGGCGTGCTGGCCTCGTGGGCCGTGCCCAAGAACCTGCCCACCGAACCCAAGGACCGGCGGCTGGCCGTCAACACCGAGGACCACCCGCTCGGCTACGAGACGTTCGAGGGCACCATCCCCAAGGGCGAGTACGGCGCCGGCCACATGACCATCTGGGACCGCGGAACCTACGAGTGCGAGAAGTGGAAGCCCGACGAGATCATCGTATGGCTGCACGGTGAGAAGGTCTCCGGCCGGTACGTGTTGATACGCACGAACGCCGAGAAGAACCAGTGGATCGTGCAGTACATGAAGGACCAGTCGCCGGACTCGTTCTACGGCGGACGCGACAACCCCAAGTCGTCGTACCCCTCGGATAACGACCGCTCCGGGGGGTCAGACACGTCGCGGTCCCGCGAGTCGGGCGACTCGACTACCCGCCGTTCGGACGCTGGGCAGACCCGCGACTCGGACATGGCCGATCGCCCCGACGCTCCCCCTCTGCCGATGATCCCCACCTCGGGGTCGGTGACATCCTTGCCCGAGGACACGTGGGCCTTCGAGGGCAAGTGGGACGGCTACCGGGTGACCGTGGCGACCGATGGCCGACAGAGCAGGGTGATGAGCCGCAACGGCAACTCGATGGACTGGCTGGCCGACGGCTTCCCCGGGCTGGCGCAGGCGATCGGGAAGCCCGCGGTGCTCGACGGCGAGCTGGTCGTGCCCGGCCCGGACGGCGTGCCCGAGTTCTCCGCACTGGCCAAACAGGCCGCCGCGGAAGGAGACGACTCGTCGATCGGCCCGGTGCACCTGTTCGTCTTTGACGTCCTGGGACTCGACGGCGTGGACCTCCGCCGAGAACGGTGGGAGCGGCGTCGCGAGGTGTTGGACCTGTTGACGCCGGCACTCGAGGAGGTCGAGCGGGTCCACGTGCCGGGCGTGCTCGACGGACCCGGCGACCGCGCACTGGACGAGGCCGAGGAATTCGGCTGGGAGGGCATCGTGGCCAAACGCCGGGACTCGCACTACCAGTCGGGAAAGCGGGCCAAGACCTGGCTCAAGGAGAAGCTGCTCACCACCACCGAGGCCGTGGTGGGCGGCTGGCGGCCGGGCAAGGGCGGGCGCTCCGGCTCGCTCGGCTCACTGCTGCTCGGGCTGCCCGCGCACACGGGGCTGACCTACATCGGCCGCGTGGGCACCGGCTTCTCCGACCGGCAGGGCAAGGCGCTGCTGGAGGAGCTCGAACCGCTGCGCCGCAAGACCAGCCCGTTCCTCGAGGACCTGCCGTCCGACGCCCGCCGCGACGCCATCTGGGTGCTGCCCAAGCTCGTGGTGGAGGTCCGCCACCAGGGCTTCACCGAGGAGGGGGTGCTGCGGCAGTCCTCATGGCGGGACATCCGCCGGGACAAGCTGCCCGGGGATCTCTAGGGGCAGCTCGAGCGCCGCTGCGGTCACGTGCGTTCTTCGCCGTGTTGCGTTACATGCCCGGCCTACTCGCCCGGCCTACTCGCCCGACGCATGCCCGGGTCCGCGTGCCGGTCACGCTCACCGAGGTTTTGGTCGTGGTTATCGCGCTGACCGGGGCTAATCTCCGCGCTGAGCACGACCGAAACGCAGGAGACGGCCGGCGGATTCGATGGGGACTACTGCCGACCTTGCGGGAAGAAGCGCCCGAACCCGCGCCTCCCGGCGGAGTCGTACTGATGAACCAGGGTCCTCAGCCGCAGGGTCAGCTCGTCCATGCGTGCTGTCCGCCCGAGTAGCTCGTCGATCTCGTCCGCTCCCGGGCGGGCATCGTTGAGCAGCGCGTCGGCGTCTTCGAGGACATCCAGGAACTCCGGGTCCCGCGCCGCCCGCTCCTCGATCTTCGGAAACCTCTCGACCAGTGAGGTCCCCACCGCCCGGCTCTCGCGCAGGTCGTACCAGGACTCGACCGTCAGTGAGAGCGCCCTGTGCGCCGCGTCGTGGGCCGCCTCGACAGACGCGGCTGCCTTCGTGGCCGTCACCTGAAGCGGATCCACTCCGGCCAGCAGCCGGCGGCGGTGGGCGAGTTCGTCGATCGACGAGCGCACCAACCAGGTGATGTACCAGAACCAGCCCGCGATCACCGCCAGGAACAGCAGGCCGATGACCACGGGAACGATGAGCCTCACCACGGTGCCACCTGCTGGACAGCGCGATCACGGGGCACGATCCTCACCCCGCCACCAGCGCGAGCACGATCCCCAGCGGGATCGCCAGGGAGACGGCGGCGCCGACGAGCTTGGCGACGGCCGACCACAGCAGCCGGGACGCCTCCGTCTGCGCGCCCTGCTCGTCTATCACGCAGGCCTCGCGGGCCGCGACCTCCACCCGGGTGGCCGTCGCCGCCGGCCACCCGCGCGGCACCCGGCGCAGCGGATTACGGC
>NZ_JADDKI010000168.1:0-5107 GCF_015356725.1 Dietzia sp. SYD-A1 | reverse complement strand
GGCCGCGGCGGCGAACGCCGTCGCGGCAGGATGGGACGAGCTGGACGAGGGGTACCGGCCCGCGACGTGTCATGGAGGGCTGTACGCCATTCCCGCCGCGATGGCCGAGGCCGAGGTCACCGATGCGTCGGTCGACGACCTTCTCAATGCGGTGGTCGTCGGCTATGAGGTCGCCACGGCGGTGGCCAGGGGGTTTCCCGCACCTCGTCCGCTGACCCTGCATCCGCACGCCACTCTGTCGCCGATCGGCGCCGCCGCGGCGGTGACCTGGCTCAGGACGCGGAGCGGTGGGGCCGTCCTCGGCGCGGTGGACGCGGCGGCCACCATGAGCATGGCCGGGCCGTTCCGTCACGCCACGGTGGGAGCCCAGGTCCGCAACGTCTGGGCCGGGGGAGGAGCGGTGCTGGGATTCCTCGCCTCCGACGCCGCCGCAGCCGGCCTCCGCGGAGACGCCGTCACGCTGTTCGACGTCTTCGGTTCGACCTACGGGCAGAGCGTCGATCCCGCAGAGCTGGCATCCGAGCGCGACTCATGGGCCATCATCGACGGTTACCACAAACGGTACGCCGCCTGTCAGTACACCCACGCGGCCCTCGAGTGCGCGCTGGAGATCACCGGCGGAGCGCCGCTTCCGTCCCCCGACGAGGTGGCGGCGATCGAGGTGGCCACCCATCCGCTGGCGATGGCCCTCGACGACCGCGCCCCGACCACGGCCCTGGGTGGCAAGTTCTCCGTTCCGCACGTCGTCGCGGCGGTCCTGGCGTCCGGGTCCGGTGACGCCCGCGTCTTCGCCTCCGGCGGTCTGGGCGACCCCACTGTCGCGGCACTGCGTGATCTAGTCCAGCTGACGCCGTACGACCCCCTGCCGGAACCGCCCCACGACCGTCCCGCCAGGGTGACGGTCCGATACACCGACGGGTCGCGGCGAGACGCCGAATGCCTCAGCGCCGTCGGCGGTCCGGACAGGCCATTGGGCGAGGCCGAGGTGCTACAGAAGGCGGCGGACCTCACGTCCAGGCACCTTCCCGACTTCGCCGGCGTCGCCGCGCAGATCGTCAACGGCGAGGTGGCGGGGAACGCACCGTGGTCAGCAGTCTTGACCTCACTCCTCCCGGAGGCCTGTCGATGAACTCGAACGTGAATCCTGTGCTCGACGGCGGACTGACGCTGTCGGAGAAGCTGGTGGCAGCGGCCGCGGAGGCGATGACCTCGGTCCCCGACCCCGTCCTGGCGTCCGCCAGGCTCCATCTGCTCGACAGCCTGGGCGTCGGGATCCTGGGATCCGTCAGCGGTCCTGTCAGGACAGTCACCAGCATCGCCGACTCGTCCGGTCACGGCCCCTGCACCGTCCTCGGACGACAGGACGGCGCACCGGCCCCGGTCGCGGCTCTGGCCAACGGTGCCCTCATCCACTCCCTGGAGTTCGACGACACCCACGTCGCCTCGGTGATGCACGGGAGTTCGACCCTGACGTCGGCGGCGCTGGCCGCGGCCGAGTCCAGTGGCGCGGACGGCGACCGGATGACCGCCGCCTATGCCGTCGGGTGGGAGGTCCTCATCCGGATGGGCCTGGCCAGCCCGGGAACGCTGCAGTCCCGCGGCTTCCAGACCACGAGCGCCGCCGGCCCGTTCGCCGCCGCACTGGTGTCGATCCTGATCCGAGGGGACACGGATAACGGCGCCGACGCCCTAGGCATCGCCGGCAGCCAACCCGGCGGAACGTTCGCCTTCCTCGCGGAGGGGGCGACGGTCAAGGCCGCACAGCCGGCGTGGGCCGCACATTCGGGACTGTGGGCGGCGGAGCTCGCCCGGGCGGGGATCACCGGGCCGTCGAGAGTTCTCGACGGCGACCACGGCTTCTACACCTTGTTCGCGGACGATCCCGAGGCGCCGGCCAGGCTCGACGTGCTGCTGGGCGACCTCGGTGACAAATGGCATCTCCCGGACGCCGCGTACAAGCTGATCCCGTGTTGTCACTTCATCCATCCGTTCGTGGAGGCCGTCGAACAGTTACTCGAGGAGGGCCTCCGGCCGGCCGACATCGACAGTCTCCATTGTCACGTCCCCACCGGGGCCGCACCGGTGATCGCCGAACCGTGGGGTGCCAGACAGTCACCCCCGAGCGGACACGACGCGCGGTGGAGCCTCCCGTACGTCCTCGCGGCTCGGTTGGTGGACGGCGAGGTCAGGAACTCCCTGTTCACCGACCCGATCGGTGGGCAGCGGGCGGCCGTTGCAGGCCGGATGACCTACGAGCTCTGGGATGATTCCGGGTTCCCCGCCCGGTACCCGGCTCGTGTCGACGCGCGGACCACAGACGGTCGGGTGCTCACGGCAACGGTCCGCGACGCCCTCGGAGGGGCCGGGCGGCCGGTCCCCGAAGAGGCGATCCGCGCGAAGGCCGACCGGAACCTGCGTCTGGCGGGCTGGACGGCGGACGAGGCCGCGGGGTTGATCGAACTGCTCGTGGACACCCCGTCCCTCGATCTCCCCGCGCTGAGTGCCCGGTTACGGGGGGCGGACGGGGCCGGCCACCGGTAGCCGTCCACGCAGCGCCGCCCGGCCTCGTCGTCCAGTCGAGTAACGCTCATGAATCCGCGAGATCCGTGGTAACCATTGGCGTAGTCACGGGGGTCTTCCCCGGTCGAGGGCCAGAGCGTCAGGAATCCCACCGATGTCCACGTCTGTCATTAGCTTCGGGTCGGTATCAGGGCGGGGCGCACTACGGGTGGGCGTCGTGGCGCTCGTCGTCGCGGCGGGTCTCTGGCCTGCGCTGCCCGCGGCGTATGCCGCTCCGGCGGACCCGATTGTGGACAGCAGCGGTGTCACCGTCCCCGGGTGCACCCTGCCCTATGTCCGAGGCGTGAACGCCAGTTGCTTCGGTGCGGACCTGAGTGGCTACGACCTCTCCACCCCACCGTTCGTCGACGTGCTCTGGGTGAGTGGAGAATTCGAACGCGTGAACATGGAGGGGCGCGCATTCCCCGTAGGCACCGATTTCTCCGGTGCTGATCTGGCTGCCGCGAATCTGCGATCGGTCTCCGCCGTCGGCGCGTACTTCAACAATGCCGGTATGCAGATGCTGGACGCGACGGGTGCAGTCCTCACCGGCGCCCGGTTGTGGCAGACCAATGCACGGGACGCGACATTCGCTGACGCGGATCTGACCAACGCGCAGTTCAACATGGCCGACCTGACGGGTGCGGACTTCACGGGCGCGGATCTGACGGGTGCGAGGATCTACGCCGATGTCACAGGCGCGATCTTCACCGACGCCATCGGGGTTGACCTGGCTGGTTCCACCGGGACGCCGCTCGCAGGCCCTCCCGGGTACACGCCTCCGCCTCCGCCCCCGGCGCCGGACAGCGGACCGATTGCACTGGCAGCAACGGCGGAGAAGGGGTACGCCGCGTGGTCGCTGAAGACCACCTGGACGAACAAGTCCAGCACCTCATCGTTCGAGTGCTCCTTCGAAGCCCGCCCGACCGACGCGGAGGGCAACTACACCGGCCTCGCCCCGTATCCGGGGCCGACCGTCACCGTCTCGCCGAACAGTTCGGTCGAGTTGGTGCAGAACGCGGGGGTCGGTCCGCTCGGTATCGAGTGGCAGTGTGAAGGCGGGGACGGGACCACGGACAGTCGGTTGTTGGCCACGACCTACTACCTGGGGCTCGTGCCACCCACCCAGGTGACGATTCCTGAGCCCGGCCCCGATCTCTCCGAGCCGCCGCCCGTGGGTCCGGAACCCGGATCCGGATCGTCGGTTCTGGCACTGTTCGGACGCAGCTAGGTTGGAGAATGCGTGCTCCCCGGAGGGGTTCGACGGAGATCTTCGTTGCCTCACACCAGCCGATAACGTCGGAGTGAGCTGCGGCGTAGTGGTGCCCCCGGTCGGACTCGAACCGACACTGGACGGGTTTTGAATCCGTTGCCTCTGCCAATTGGGCTACGGGGGCGATCGCGGCGAGCCGCTGGTGGAGGAGTCTAACCGACGACCGGTGAGCGGCTGTCCGACGCCCGCCCTAGAGTGGCCGTGTGAGCACCACGAGCCAGACCGCCGAAGCCAGTTCCGCCGCAGCCACCGCGTCCAGCGACGCCTCCGAGGCGCAGGGCCCCACCCGTCTGTTGCTCCTCGACGGGCACTCGCTGGCGTTCCGTGCGTTCTACGCCCTTCCTGCAGAGAACTTCTCCACGGCCTCCGGGCAGCACACCAACGCGGTCTACGGCTTCCTGTCGATGGTCGCCAACCTGGTCACCACAGAGGAACCCACCCACCTGGCGGTGGCGTTCGACGTCTCCAGGGCGACCCTGCATCGGACGGCCGAGTACCCGGAGTACAAGTCCACGCGTTCGACGGCTCCCGAGGAGTTCAAGGGACAGGTCGAGTTGATCCAGGAGGCGCTGGTGGCACTCGGGGTCCGCACGCTGTCCCTGGAAGGGCACGAGGCCGATGACATCATCGCGACCCTGGCCACCCAGGCGACCGGTGCCGAGACGCTCATCTGCACCGGTGACCGCGACGCGCTGCAGCTGGTCTCCGAGGAGGTGACCGTGCTCTACCCGGTCAAGGGGGTCTCGGAGCTCGCCCGATTCACCCCGGACGCGGTGGAGGCCAAGTACGGGGTGACCCCCGCGCAGTACCCCGATGTCGCCGCGCTGCGCGGCGACACCTCCGACAACCTCCCCGGTGTGCCCAAGGTGGGCGACAAGACAGCGGCGAAGTGGATCGTCCAGTACGGCAGCCTGTCGGAACTCATCGCGCACGCAGATGAGGTCAAGGGCAAAGTGGGGGAGAGCTTCCGCGAACACCTCCCGCAGGTGCAGCTCAACCGTCGCATCACCGAACTGACCCGGGACCTCGACCTCGGCGTTCAGTTGGATGAACTCACCCGGCGTCTGCCCGAGCGGGCGGACGTCAACGCCCTGTTCGACCGGCTGGAGTTCGGCCCCCAGGCTCGAGACCGCTTCCTCTCGGCGTTCCTCCCGGAGGGCGCACCCGAGCCGGTGTCGGAGATCGAACTCGAGCAGGCCGCGGTCCTCCGCGCGGGTGAGGTCTCGGACTGGCTCGCCGCGCACGCGCCGGCCGGCAGCCGGCACGGCCTCGTCG
>NZ_JADDKI010000167.1:0-2179 GCF_015356725.1 Dietzia sp. SYD-A1 | reverse complement strand
GGGTCGAGGCGCCGCGGCTGAGCCGCGAGATCGGGCCGGCGGCTGAGCCGCGAGATCGGGCCGGCGGCTGAGCCTGTGGGGGTTCTCAGCCGCTGATCACCGACCTGCGGCCATCTCCTCGCACCGCTCCCACAGTGCTTGTGCGACCGCGCGGTCGTGCGAGGCACGGGTGGACTGCACGATCTTCGGGTAGCCGCTCAGTTCGCCGACACCGTCGGGGCCCACGTACGCGCCACCGGGCACGGAGGGGACGGTGGCCGCGTACAGCTGGGGCAGGGCGCCCCGTTCGGCGGGCTGGACGAGGAACGGGATCTTCTCCGCGATCCGCATCATCAGATCCTGGACCCGGCTGCCGCTGCGGTACTGGAGGTTGGTGGCCGAGTACCCGGGGTGCGCGGCCACCGCCTTGAGGGATGATCCGGTGGCGTCGAACCGGCGTTGCTGCTCGTAGGCGAGCATGACGCAGGCCAGCTTCGTGGCCGCGTAGACCCCCATCGGCGAGTACTTCTTGCGGGTCCAGTCGAGATCGTCCGGGTCCACCGTGCCCCGCTTGTGCATCATCGAACCGAGCCACACCACCCGGTCGGTGAGCACCGGCACGAGCTTCTCGGTGAGTGCGAAGTGGCCGAGCACGTTCACCCCGAACTGCATCTCGTGGCCCTGGGCCGTGCGGGACGGCGGGATGTTCATGAGCCCGGCGTTGTTGATCAGCACGTCGGGCCGGTGGTCCGCCAAGACCCGGGCCGCGGAGTGGACCGAGTCCAGGTCGGCGAGGTCGAGCTGGACGACCTCGGCACGATCGGGGTGGGCCAGTCCGGCCCGCGCGGCCTCGGCGCGGTCGGTGTCCCGGCACGCCATCAGGACCCGGGCGCCCGCCGCCGTGAGCGCCCGGGTGGACTCGAGCCCGAGGCCTGCGTTGGCGCCGGTGATGACGAAGGTCCGGCCCGTCTGGTCGGGGATGTCTGCGGTGGTCCATCGACTGGTCATGCGCCCAGGCTACGCACGCGCCTCCCCGCGCCGGCCGGCTTGCGCGCCCGGAATGGACCGTTCGTGGCGCATGGTCGGTCGCATTCCGGGCGAACAGGCCGCATAACCGGGCGGGTCAGCCCCAGGTGGCGGCGTCGGGGTCCACGCCGTGCGCGCGGGCATCGGCCTCGACGGCGGCCTCGAGCCATTCGGTCAGTCCCGGCTCGAGGGAGTCGTACGTCTCGCTGAAGCGCGGGTCCTGGCGGTACATGCGGGCCAACAGCACCTGCATCGACCGCGAACAGTCGTAGAACGTCGCGATCGACGCCCGATGCCGCTCGACCAACCCCGCGGCCCGGGGCGAGGCCGGGTCGACGCCGGCCCGTTTCGCGGCGGCGAGGTCGGCGTTCAGCGCGTCCGTCTCCGCCTTGACCCGTCGCCAGTCCTCCTTCGACATCCCCTTTGTCCGCTGCTGCGACTGCTCCCACTGCGGGGTGTCGCCCCACCGTCGCTCGGCCTCGTCCGGCCATTCCTCGTTCCAGTCGGTACCGAAGATCTCGGCACGATCCGAGGGGGTCAGTGGCGTGTTCACTGCGATCGCCTCCTTCAGGCGGTCTACTGCGGAGACCATCTCCTGCAGGTGAGAGATCCGCTCGAGGAGCAGCTCGCGCTGCCGGGACAGGTGGGCCGCCTCGTCGACGTCGGGGTCGTCGAGCAGCACACCGATCTGGGCCAGCGGAAGGCCGAGTTCGCGGTAGACCAGTATCCGGTGGATGCGCGCGACGTCGTCGTCGTCGTACACCCGGTAGTCCGACCACGTCCGGCCGCTGGCCGGTGCCAGCCCGATCCGGTCCCAGTGGTGCAGGGTCCGGATGCTCACGCCCACCAGTTCGGCGACCGCGCCCACGGTGAGGCCCTCGCTCCTCGTCATTCCTCCAGCATCTCTCACATCGGCCACCCTGGGCCCTGACGCGACGTCAGGGTCAAGGGCCGGTCGGTACCGCGGGGGCTTACTCGTCGGTAATATCGGGGTATGAGCCGACCCACATCACGTGTCTACGACCGACTGCGCGACCTCGTCGCGATCCCCGAGTTCCGAGCCGATCCGTCGAGTCGCGAGTCGACGGTGATCGAGGAGGTCTTCACCGGCACGCCGCTCGCCGAGATCCCGGCGGGGACCGCCGACGACGTGGTGGCCGCGGTCGGACGGGCC
>NZ_JADDKI010000166.1:0-845 GCF_015356725.1 Dietzia sp. SYD-A1 | reverse complement strand
CACCCTCGACCGTGGCGGTCACGTCGAGGCTGCCACAGCCGGCCAACTCGCGGAACGCCGAGGCCATCCCTGTGACACCGGGGCGCTCCCCGGTGACCATCCCGGTTAGCAGGTCGCGGGAGTAGGGGGTGTCGGCGTGCGCCAGGTACTCCATGGTCATGCGGTGCGCCCAGGCGGTGAACGCCGAGGAGAGGCAGCAGGCGGACACCTGGGCCAGGGTTTCGACCATCTCGAGCAGTCCACCATCACGGTTGCGCGGAAGGCCCGCGTCGAGCGCGCCGGTCGAGGCGAGCAGGGGCAGGACGTCTCTGGCGGCGCCCTCCCCACGGTCGAGGTCGTCCGCCCGGGCGGTGACTGTCTCTAACACACCGTCCAGGTCGACGGGAGTAGAGGTGGAAACGGGGATCGCTGTGGCGGTCATGGTGTTCCTCCGAATTGGCGTGAGATTGGTGGTGGCGGGGCTCACCAGTTGTAATCGAGAAATTTTCCGTCGAAGGTCACCACGACCCGGTCGCCACCCGGGTCCGACCGGCGGGCGATGTCGACCTGGAAATTGATGGCACTCATGATCCCGTCACCGAACTCTTCGTGGATCAGAGCTTTGAGCGCAGGTCCATAGACCATGAGCGCCTCGTGAAATCGATACAGGGTGGGGTCTGCAGGAGGCGGCCCGACCACGACGCCCCGGGTGGGCTGGGCGACGAGTGCCTCGACGACGTCGCCACCCAGGTCCAAGAGGTCGGCTACGGCCGCGGCCTGCGCATTGCTCATAGGGTGCATCCCGAGCAGCGCAGCGGTCGTCCACACAGGGGCGCTACCGGCCGCCTCGGCCAGCTCCTCCCAGG
>NZ_JADDKI010000165.1:0-5585 GCF_015356725.1 Dietzia sp. SYD-A1 | reverse complement strand
CCCCGGCCCCAGGTGACGAGGCCGCGTCGTCACCCCGGATCGCCTCGGCGAACCGTTGCCGGATCCGGACATCGGCCGCCACGACCGCCGCTCGGTCCTGCGGGGTGAGATAGCGGATCTGCCAGCGGTACAGCGCCGCGCGGGAACGGTGGGTCAACGTCGCCCGGGTGACCGAGGCGACCAGATCGTTCAAGTCGTCGAGGCCCGACGTGGCGGTGTCGAGTTCGGCGACGAGTGTGGCGACCGCGTCACGGAACATCGCGTACTTGCCCGGAACATGGCGGTACAACGCACCGGGGGTCAGGGCGAGGCGGTGTGCGATGTGTTCCACGCGGGTCGCGTGGTACCCGCGCCGCGTGAACTCCTCGGCCGCGACCAGTGCGATCTCCGCACGTCGCGAACCCGGAGGAGGTACGTCCGGGAACCACGTGGGTGGAGCGGAAGGAGACGTCATGGCCTCTCGGATCTCGTGATGGCGGTTCGGGGTGTGATCTTGACAACAAGCAATACAGTGGAGATAGTAAACCCGAATTCACAGATATATGTGATCGAATCCATGCGAGTGAGTCGAGCCGACCGTGCGGATCGACCGACCCGAGAGGGGACACCCCGCCATGTCAGTGCCCGATGCCTACATCTTCGACGCGGTGCGCACGCCACGCGGCAAGGGAAAGTCCAGCGGTTCGCTCTACAGCGTCGCCCCGATCGATCTCGCGGTCGGGGTCCTGCGGTCGATCGTCGAGCGGAACCCCGGCCTCGACCCCGCGCAGATCGAGGACGTGGTCATGGGGATCGTGGGACCAGTGGGCGAGCAGGGCGCGGTGTTGCCGCGCGTCGCCGCCCTCGCCGCAGGGCTACCGGAGACCGTCGCCGGTGTGCAGGAGAACCGTTTCTGCGCCTCCGGGCTCGAGGCGGTCAACCTGGCCGCACAGAAGGTCCGCGCCGGCTGGGAGGACCTGGTCATCGCCGGCGGAGTCGAGTCGATGTCCCGCGTGCCCATGGGCTCCGACGGCGGCGCCTGGGCGCAGAATCCCCGCGTCAACTATGAGACCTCGTTCGTCCCCCAGGGCATCGGTGCCGACCTCATCGCCACCATCGAGGGCTTCACCCGCCGCGACGTGGACGAGTTCGCCGCCCGCTCCCAGGAACTGGCGTCGGCCGCGTGGGACGACGGTCGGTTCGCCGCCTCGGTCGTGCCGGTGGTCGACGTGGCCGGTCGGCTGGTTCTAGACCATGACGAGCACATCCGCCGCGGGACCACCGCGGACGACCTCTCGGCCCTCCGCCCGTCCTTCGCCGCGCTCGGGGACCAGGCCGGGTTCGACGCCGTCGCGCTGCAGAAGTACCACTGGGTCGAGCGGATCGACCACGTCCACCACGCGGGCAACTCCTCGGGGATCGTCGACGGCGCGACCGCGCTGCTCGTCGGCAACGCCGCCGCGGGTGAGCGGAACGGGTTGACGCCGCGGGCACGGATCGTGTCCGCCGCGGTCGTGGGATCGGAACCGACGATCATGCTCACCGGTCCCACCCCGGCCGCGCGTAAGGCGTTGGCCAAGGCGGGACTGACGATCGACGACATCGACCTGTTCGAGGTCAACGAGGCGTTCGCCGCCGTACCCATGAAGTTCGCCAAGGACCTCGACGTCCCGATGGACAAGATCAACGTCAACGGTGGCGCGATCGCCATGGGCCACCCCCTCGGCGCCACCGGCGCGATGATCCTCGGCACCGCACTCGACGAACTGGAGCGCCGCGACGCCCGCTTCGCCCTGGCGACACTCTGCGTGGGCGCCGGCATGGGGATCGCCACCATCATCGAACGCCTGTAGACCCAGCCGCCGGCCTGACGCCATACAAGGACGAGAACACCCAATGAGCAGCGAATACACCAACACCATCTCGTACGAGCGCGATTCCGACGGCGTTGTCGTCCTCACCATGGACGATCCCGATCAGAGCGCCAACACCATGAACGCGAACTACCTGGCCTCGATGGAGGCCGCCGTGGACCGACTCGAGGAGGAGGTCGACGACATCACGGGCGTCGTCCTGACCTCGGCCAAGAAGTCGTTTTTCGCCGGCGGCGACCTCGGCGACATCCTGAGCATCCCGGCCGACGGGGCGGACCTGGCGGTCGACACCGTGGAGCGGGCGAAGGCCCCTCTGCGCAGGTTGGAGACGCTGGGCAGGCCGGTCGTGGCCGCGATCGGTGGCGCCGCGCTCGGCGGCGGGCTCGAGATCGCGCTGGCGACCCACCACCGCATCGTCGTGGACTCCCCGTCCATCCAGCTGGGCCTGCCCGAGGTGAGCCTAGGTCTGCTGCCCGGGGGCGGCGGGATCGTCCGCACCGTGCGCATGCTCGGGGTGGTCACGGCCCTGATGGAGGTGCTGCTCGAGGGCAGGCGCCTGCGCCCGGGCAAGGCCCGTGAGCTCGGACTGGTCGACGACCTCGTCGCGAGCCCGGATGACCTGATCCCCGCGGCGAAGGCGTGGATCGCCGCCAACGCCGACGACCCGGTCGCGGCCACCCAGCCGTGGGACCGGAAGGGTTACCGCATGCCCGGGGGGACCCCCTCGAGCCCAGCGCTCGCGGGCAACCTGCCCGCGTTCCCCGCCATGCTGCGGAAACAGCTCAAGGGCGCCCCCTACCCCGCCCCAGTGGCGATCATGGCAGCCGCCGTCGAAGGCGCCGGCGTCGATTTCGCCGCGGCCTCGACGATCGAGGCCCGCTACTTCGCCCGGCTGGCCACCGGCCAGACCGCCAAGAACATGATCCGGGCGTTCTTCTTCGACCTGCAGAAGGCCAACGGGCTGGCCGGGAAGCACGGGTCCGCCGACCGCGCGCCGGTGAGGAAGGTG
Organism: Dietzia sp. SYD-A1; assembly: GCF_015356725.1. NCBI lineage: Bacteria > Bacillati > Actinomycetota > Actinomycetes > Mycobacteriales > Dietziaceae > Dietzia > Dietzia sp. SYD-A1. The sequence continues at coordinate 2,723 of NZ_JADDKI010000165.1, read as the reverse complement.
GTCGTCCTGGGCGCCGGGATGATGGGTGCCGCCATCGCCTATGTCTGTGCCAAGGCCGGGATGGAGGTCGTCCTGAAGGACGTCGACCAGGCCGCGGCCGAGCGGGGCAGGGGCTACTCGGAAAAACTGGTCGCCAAGACCGTGGCCCGCGCCGCCGAGGGCCCGGCCCGTGACGCCGCGCAGGCGAAGGGCGAGGCGCTCCTGGCGCGCATCACCCCCACCACCGACCCGGCCGCGGCCGCGGGCGCGCAGGCCGTGATCGAGGCCGTGTTCGAGGACCCCGAGGTCAAGAAGACGGGGTTCGCGGAGATCGCGCCACACATCGCCCCGGATGCGCTGCTGTGCTCCAACACCTCGACCCTTCCCATCACCATGCTCGCGGGCGGCGTGGACCGGCCGGCCGACTTCATCGGCCTGCACTTCTTCTCGCCCGTCGACAAGATGCCGCTGGTCGAGATCATCAAGGGGGCCGAGACCTCGGAGGATGCCCTCGGGCGCGCTCTGGCCCTGGTCGCGCAGATCGGCAAGACCCCCATCGTCGTCAACGACTCCCGCGGGTTCTTCACCTCGCGCGTCATCGGCACCTTCACCAGCGAGGGGATGGCCATGCTCGCCGAGGGCGTGCCCGCCCCGACCATCGAACAGGCGTCGGCGCAGGCCGGATACCCGGCCCCCGTGCTGGCGCTGATGGACGAGCTCACCCTGACCCTGCCCCGCAAGATCCGCGACGAGACGCGCGAGGCCGCCAAGGCGGAGGGGCGCGAGCTGCCCGACCACCCGGGTAACGCCGTGCTCGACCGCATGATCGACGAGTTCGGCCGGAAGGGTCGCTCGAGCGGCTCCGGCTTCTACGAGTACTCCGACGGCAAACGGGGCGGACTGTGGCCGGGGCTGACCGACGCCTTCGGTGGTGCCACCGAGATCCCGCTTCAGGACGCGATCGACCGCATGCTCTTCGCCGAGGCGATCGAGACCGTCAAGTGCCTCGACGAGGGCGTGCTGGAGACCACCACCGACGCCAACGTCGGATCGATCCTGGGCATCGGCTTCCCGGGCTGGACCGGTGGCGTCGCCCGCTACATGGACCAGTACCCGGGCGGTCTGCCCGGCTTCGTCGCCCGCGCCGAGCAGCTCGCCGAGCGCTACGGGGACCGGTTCACCCCGCCGGAGTCCCTGCGGTCCAAGGCCGCCTCCGGTGGCACCTACGAGGAGGTCCACCCGTGATCCGTACCCGTTTCACCGAGGAGTTCGGTGTCCGTCATCCGATCGTCCAGGGCGGCATGATGTGGGTCGGCCGCGCCGAACTCGCCGCCGCCGTGTCCGAGGCCGGGGCGCTGGGCATCATCACCGGGCTCACCCAGCCGACGCCCGAGGACCTGGCCCGCGAGATCGCGCGCTGCCGGGAGATGACCGACCAGCCGTTCGGGGTCAACCTCACGATCCTGCCCGCCATCTCCCCGCCCCCGTACGCCGAGTACCGGCAGGCGATCGTCGAGTCGGGGGTGAAGATCGTCGAGACCGCCGGGTCCAATCCCAAGGACCACCTACCGGTGTTCCACGAGGCCGGCATCAAAGTCATCCACAAGTGCACCTCGGTCCGCCACGCACTCAAGGCCGAGCAGCTCGGTGTGGACGCGGTGTCGATCGACGGCTTCGAGTGCGCGGGCCACCCGGGTGAGGACGACGTCCCCGGTCTGGTTCTCATCCCCGCCGCGGCGGCCCGGCTGACGATCCCGATGCTGGCGTCCGGAGGCATCGCCGACGCCCGCGGCCTCGTGGCCGCACTGGCCCTGGGGGCCGACGGCGCCAACATGGGGACGCGGTTCATGTGCACGGCCGAATCGCCGGTCGCGGACCAGGTCAAGCAGCAGATCGTCGCCAATTCCGAGCTCGACACCACGCTCATCTTCCGCACGCTGCACAACACCGCGCGGGTCGCGGCGAACGCCGTCTCGGCGGAAGTGGTGGCCAGGGAGGCCGAGGGCGTGGAGTTCTCCGACATCCAGCACCTCGTCGCCGGAGCCCGGGGCCGCAAGGTCTTCGAGGACGGCGATCTGGATGCCGGCATCTGGTCGGCTGGTCAGTGCCAGGGCCTGATCGACGACGTGCCCACCGCGGCCGAGCTGGTCGACCGCATGATGGCCGAGGCCGAGTCGATCATCACCGACCGGCTGTCCGGCATGGTCGCCGCCGCGGAGTCGGTCCGATGACCGCCACCGGACGCGACGCCGTCAAGGTGGATACCGACGACCTCGGCGTGACGACCATCAGTATCAACCGGCCCGACCGGATGAACGCGCTCGACCACCACACGGTCGGCGCGCTGATCGGGCTCATCACCGAGCACGGTGCGGATGCGGGGACCCGTGTCATCGTGCTCGCCGGCGAGGGAGCGGCGTTCACCACCGGGGCGGACCTGCAGTCCATCCGGGAGGGATCCGCCGACGCTCCCAGCCCCGACGTCACCATGGACAATGCCGCGGCCCTGGTCCGCGCGGTGCTCACCGCCCCGGTTCCGGTGATCGCCGCGGTCAACGGTCCGGCGGCGGGGGTGGGCGTCTCGTTGGCGCTGGCCTCCGACCTCGTTCTCATGTCCGACGACGCGTACCTGCTGTTCGCGTTCACCAACATCGGCCTCATGCCGGACGGCGGGGCCAGCGTGCTCCTGCCCGCGGCGGTCGGCCGCTCGGTCGCCTCCCGGATGCTGCTGCGCGGGGACGCCG
>NZ_JADDKI010000164.1:0-1069 GCF_015356725.1 Dietzia sp. SYD-A1 | reverse complement strand
GGTCGTACCTCGGGCCGGTCGGCACGTTCGTCGGGGCCGGGATCGGCGCCGGGGTCGGCGCATGGCTAGGCGAGAGCGCCGCGGACAGGGTCTACGACACGCTGACGCAGGGGGAGGCCGCCGACACGCCGGGTAACACGAGTGGTCCGGAGAAGAACACGAACAGGGGTGGAAACTGATGGCAACGGGCGAGAGCCGGGAACCCGGAAACGAGTTCGAGCACGGAAGCGAGGACATTCCGTTCTCCCGGTGGGGAGACATCAAGATGCGGTTCGTCGCCAGCTGGCGACAAGACCACATCAAGAGGTACGGCATGTACTTGTGCGTCATCTGGTTTGTCGGGTTGATCGGATACGAACTCGTCATGCGCCTGCTCGAGGCGTTGGGTCTCGCCGGGTGAGAGTTGCCGTGTGAAGGTTGCCGGGGTGAGGGCTGCCGGGTGAGGGCTGCCGGGTGAGGGCTGCCGGGTGAGGGCTGCCGGGTGGTGCCGAACCACACAGCTCGTCGATTCCGGGGCGGCGGGGCAACACCTCCCGGGCGATTGTCGGGTTCTTTCGCGCCGCATCATGGCCGGTGGTCACGTGGCGTTGTCGCCTCCGGTATCTCGCCGTCCGATGACCCGGCTGACCACCGGCTGCTCCTGCTTCTGTTCGGTCTCGACGTTCTCGGGCGGCGGAGTCCTCCCCAGAACCGCGGGGGCGACCTTGACCGGTTCCCCGAGGATCTCCGAGGTGTTGGTGGCGTTGGTCAGATACGCGGCCGGCGTGTGACCGCGACGGCCCTCGTTCTGGCCGGTCGCCGCGGCGCCCATCATTCCCATCGGCATCATCCCTGCACGACTGGCGTGGGCCCCGCCGTTCGACGACGAGAACGCCCCCGCGGGCGCACCCGCAGATGCCGAACCCGCCGCCATACCGCCGGCCCCCGGCGCTCCGGCCGTGGGGCCTCCCACGCCGGGGCCACTGATCCTGGGGCCGCCCGGGGTTCCGAAGCCCGCCAGCGTTCCTGCGCCACCCATCCTTGCCGCCCCGGCTCCTGCTCCCGCGGCTCCGGCGCTTCCGCCGAGCAC
>NZ_JADDKI010000163.1:0-6735 GCF_015356725.1 Dietzia sp. SYD-A1 | reverse complement strand
GTCCCGCCGACGCCCAGGACGACCGCCGTCGGTTCGGGGGGCAGCTCGTCGAACCCGGCGAGTGCCCCGGTCACCCCGTCGACGTCCGTGCAGTCGGCGAACCAGCCGGTCTCCCGCCTGACGAGGGTGTTGGCGCTGCCGACGATCCGGGCGCGCTCGCTGACCTCGGTCGCGTACCCGAGGGCGGCGAACTTGTTCGGCATCGTCACCGAATACCCCACACGATGGTCGGGAGACGAGTCGACCACGGCGGGCAGTTGCGCCTCCGTGCACTCGATCCGCTCGTAGGTCCACCCGTCGAGGCCGAGCGCCCGGTACGCGGCACCGTGCAGGACCGGGGACAGGGAGTGGTCCACAGGGTGGCCGAGTACCGCGGCCGACCGGGGCGAGCGGTCCGCGGCGCTATCGCCCACTGGACAGGACCCCGTTCGCGATCGCCTCGCTCTGGTATCGCTCGTGCTCCGGGTACTCGTCGGCGAATCGGGTGGTCCCCTGCATGTCGACCGTGACGAAGTACTTCCACTGTCCTTCCGCGGGGTTCTCCATCGCCCGGAGCGCGTCGAGGCCGGGAGACCCGATCGGACCGTAGGGCAACCCGTCCATGGCGTAGGTGTTCCACGGCGTGACCGCGGCCCGATCGGCGTCGGTCGTCGCGATCTCCTGGTCGGCGAGGGCGTAGTTGACCGTCGAGTCGAACTGCAGGCGCATCGGCTCGTCGAGTCGGTTGAGGATCACCCGGGCGATCTTGTCGAAATCCTCGAGTGTTCCCTCTTTCTCCACCAGGGACGCCGCCGTGACCACCTGATAAGGGGTCAACCCGATCCTCTCGGCGGAGGGGACGAGGCCGGTGGCGTCGTACGCCTCGGTCGACGAGTCGATCAACTGGCGGAGGATCTCCACGGGCTCCGACTGCGGGTTGATGTTGTGAACGCCGGGCGCGATCAACCCCTCCAGTCGACGCACCGGGTCAGGGGCGCCGCGGACCTCGTTGATGGCCCAGTCGGGCACCCCGAGTTCGACGGGGTCGGCCTGGACGGCGGCGTCGACGATCTCCTGCGGAAGCCGGCATACCGGTGGGGCGTCCGGCTGGTCGAGGTCCCGCAGGCAGGTCGCGTCGGCGATGAGTGTGTAGATGCCCTTCTCGGTGCCGCCGCCGACCACGACCGTGTCGAGCAGCCGCCCACCGGGATTGACGTCCATGAAGCCGACCCTGCTGCGGGGATCGGACAGGGCCTCGACCGCCGACGCGGCACTCATCTCCTGACGGACCTGGTAATAGCCCGGTTGGATGCCCTCGACCGAGGTCCCGGAAGCTGCGCCCGTGAAGGCCCGCGTGCTGGCCACGGTGCCGATGTCATACAGGCGATCCCCGACCACTCCCAGGGTGTCACCCGGTTCGACGTGCAACAGGGCGGTACCGGAACCCCCGCCCTCGAAATCCGGCGCGGCCGAGATCTCGCTGTTCGTCGCCCGGTACACCATCGCGGCGAAGGCCAGGACCACCCCGACCACGGCCGCGAGGAGTATGAACCGGATGGTGCCACTCGTTCGTGAGCGTCCTCGTGCCGCAGACATCGTGCTCCTTATCCGGTGGTTCAGGGAGCTGCCCGCCGGACAGCATCGTGCGTCGTGTCAGTTTATCCAGCCGGGTGGGTCGGGACGCCCGTCATCGGCGGGCGCGCCGTGAGTCGAGCCATGCCTGGAGCAGCACCACCGCGGCGGCCTGGTCGATCACGCCACGCTGCTGTCGGGTGTTCCTGCCCGCTCCGTGCAGGGCGGCCCCGGCCGTCACGGTGGTGAGTCGTTCGTCCACCGTCTCGACGTCGAGACCCGGCGAGGCGGCGGACAGCGCCGTGACGAACGATCGCGCCATCGCCGTCGAGGCGGTGTCCCGTCCCTTCAACGAGGTGGGCAGTCCGACGATCACGCCGACCGCGTCGTGCTCCTCGACAAGCTCAGCCAGGCGCCTCACCTCCGCCGTCCAGTCGGGGTCACCACTGGCGACCCGAATCGTCTCGACAGGAGTGGCCAGAATCCCGTCGGGATCGCACGAGGCGACACCGATCCGTGCCGTCCCCACGTCCAGCCCGATCCGACGTCCACGGGTCCATCCGGAGGAACCGGTGTCGGATGCCGTCACCCGGCGTCCCTGACGGCGGAGCGCAGGGCGGACACGGCCGCATCGATGCCGGACGGGTCGGTGCCGGCGCCCTGTGCCATGTCGGCCTTGCCACCACCCCGCGCCCCGAGCGTCGGTGCGATGGCCTTGACCAGATCTCCCGCGCGCAGACCGCGCTCCTGGGCGGCCGGGCTCACCGCGATGACGAACGGGACCTTGTCGGAACCCGCGGCGGTGAGGAAGATGACGCCGGCGTCCCCGCCGAGACGGCCCCTGAGGTCCGATGCGAGTGTCCGCAGGTCGCCCGCCGATCCTCCCGGGTCGTCGTGTGTCAGCAGCCGGATCCCGTCGAGGTCCTCGGCCGCCGACAGCAGGTCCCCGGCCCGCGAGGCGAGCTGGGCGGCACGCATCGATTCGAGGGCCTTCTCCGCCTCCCGCAACTTCGCGGTCAGCGCGGCCACCCGGTCGGGCAGCTCCTCGGCCGGTGCCTTGAGCGAGGTGGCCAGGCCCGACACGAGCGCACGTTCCCGGGCCTGATGTCGGTAGGCGTCCATGCCGACGTACGCCTCCACCCGCCGGATACCGGAGCCGACGGAGGCCTCGCCCAGCAGACTCACCGGGCCGATCTGCGCGGAACTGGCGACGTGGGTTCCGCCGCACAGTTCCATCGAGAACGGACCGCCGATCTCCACCACCCGGACCAGCGACCCGTAGTTCTCGCCGAACAGTGCCATGGCGCCCATCCGGCGGGCGTCGTCGAGGCTGGTCTCGATCGTGTTCACGCGATAGTCGGCGTCGACGGCGGCGTTGGTGATCTCCTCAACCTGGGCCAGGACGTCCGCCGGGATGGAACCCGACCAGTTGAAGTCGAACCGCATGTACCCCGGTTTGTTGAGCGAGCCCGCCTGGACGGCTTCCGGTCCGAGGATCTGCCGCAGCGCGGCGTGGACGAGGTGGGTGGCCGAGTGGCCCTGTGTGGCCCCCTTGCGCCACTCCGGGTCGACGGCCGCGGTGACGAGCTGGCCGGCCTCGACCTCGCCTCCCGTGAGGACGCCCTTGTGGATCCACAGCTTCTTGCCGATCTTCTGGACGTCGTCGACCTGCATCTGGAAACCGGCCGTGGAGATCATGCCGCGGTCCCCGAGCTGGCCACCGGACTCGGCGTAGAACGGGGTGCGATCGAGGACGAACTCGACCCTGTCACCCTCCCTGGCCACGGGGACGGATTCGCCGCCGGACACGATGCCCAGGAGTGTGGACTCGTCGGTGAGTTCGGTGAATCCGGTGAAGACGGTCTCGCCCGCGTCGAGGAAGTCGCGGTACACCGACAGGTCGGCGTGGGCGTGCTTCTTGGACCGCGAGTCCGCCTTGGCCCTCGCCCGCTGCTCGGACATCAGGGACCGGAAGCCCGCCTCGTCGACCTGGAGTCCGGCCTCGGCCGCCATCTCCAGCGTGAGGTCGATGGGGAACCCGTGCGTGTCGTGCAGCGCGAAGGCCTGGCGTCCCGACAGGGTCGCCGCCCCCGACTTCCTGGCGTCCTGCGCGGCGCGTTCGAACAGCTGGGTGCCGGACTCGAGGGTCTTGAGGAAGGCGATCTCCTCGGCCACGGCGATGCGTTCGATGCGCTCGTACCCGGCGACGGTCTCGGGGAACGACGGGCCGATCGCGTCCTTGACTGTGGTCATCAACTCGGCCATCGTGTCCCCGCCCGCCCCGAGCAGCCGGACCGAGCGGACGATTCGCCGCAGGAGGCGGCGCAGGATGTACCCGCGGCCCTCGTTGCCGGGGGTCACACCGTCGGCGATCAGCATGTACGCCGTGCGCGCGTGATCCGCGATCACCCGGAAACGTACGTCGGAGGCGCTGTCCGCCCCGTAGGTGCTGCCGGAGAGACGCTCGGCGGTGTCGATCACCGGGCGGAGCAGGTCGGTCTCGTAGACGTTCTCGACACCCTGGAGCAGGAACGCGACCCGCTCTATCCCCATCCCGGTGTCGATGTTCTGCTTGGGCAGCGGGCCCAGGATCTCGAACGCGTCCTTGCCGGTGCCCTCGCCGCGCTCGTTCTGCATGAACACGAGGTTCCAGATCTCGATGTAGCGGTCCTCATCCGCCTCCGGACCGCCCTCCGCCCCGTAGGCCGGGCCGCGATCGTAGAAGATCTCCGAGCACGGCCCGCACGGTCCGGGAACACCCATGGACCAGTAGTTGTCCGCCATCCCGCGACGTTGGATGCGGCCCTCCGGGACGCCGACCACGTCACGCCAGATGCCATACGCCTCGTCATCGTCGAGATAGACGGTGACCCACAGCAGCCCGGGGTCGATACCGAACCCGCCGTCATCGACGGACGAGGTGAGCAGTGACCACGCGTGCCGGATCGCCCCCTCCTTGAAGTAGTCACCGAAGGAGAAGTTGCCGGCCATCTGGAAGAAGGTGTTGTGGCGTGTGGTGATGCCCACCTCCTCGATGTCGAGGGTGCGCACACACTTCTGGATGGAGGTCGCGGTGGCGTGCTCCGGGGTCTCCTGGCCCAGGAAGTAGGGCTTGAACGGGACCATGCCCGCATTGACGAACAACAGGTTCGGATCGTCCAGTACCAGTGATGCGCTGGGGACCTCGGCGTGTCCGGCCCTGACGAAGTGGTCGAGGAATCGGCGCCGGATCTCATGGGTCTGCACAGGGGGCCTCACTGGGGTCTTGAGGAGGTGGTCGGACGACTGCTCAGCCTACCGGCGGCACTCCGGCGTCGAGGAACGGACCGGAAGAGCCTTCGAACGCCCTCGGCACGGACCCCGCCTGCGGGGACCGTGCCGAGGGGACTGCCGGCGATCCGGCCGGCGATCTGACGACGCGCGAGTAGCCGTATCAGCGCGGCATCGGGGGCAGGATGATGCCGAAGTTGGCGGCGGTGATGAACGCCTCCTGGGGAAGCAGACCGAGGCTGTGCGCGCCGGTCCCCCACACGCCCACCGAGGTGGCCACACCGACCAGGGTCGAGAAGATGCTCGCGATTCCGCTCATGATTCCTCCGAAAAGTGCTCGACGACTTGAATGTTGCGCCCGTTCAGACAGGCCTCATGAGTTTCACATATTTCGACCCGGGCAGCTAGGTGGATCCGCGGACGATGCCCCGCAGTCGGGTCAGTCTCGTGCGCAGGTCACGTTCGTAACCGTGTCCGGTGGGCGAGTAGTAGTCCCGACCCACGAGCTCGTCGGGAGGGTACTGCTGCGCCACCACCCCCGCCGGCGACTGGTGCGCGTAGCGATATCCGACGCCGTTGCCCAGCCCCTTCGCCCCGGCGTAGTGACCGTCCCGGAGGTGACGCGGGACCTCCCCGACGCCACCGGCGCGCACGTCGGCCATCGCGGCGTCGATCGCGGAGATGACGGCGTTGGACTTGGGCGCCGTCGCCAGGTGGATGGTGGCCTGGGCCAGGGCGAGGCGGCATTCCGGCAGCCCCACCTTCTGCACGACCTCCGACGCGGCGGAGGCGGCGAGCAGTGCGGTGGGGTCGGCCATGCCGATGTCCTCACTCGCGTGCACCATCAGTCGCCGCGCGATGAATCGCGGGTCCTCCCCCGCGACCAGCATCCGCGCGAGGTAGTGCAGGGCCGCGTCGGCGTCCGATCCGCGGATCGACTTGATGAACGCGCTCGTGACGTCGTAGTGCTGGTCACCGTCACGGTCGTAGCGCACCGGTGCCGCGTCCAGGCTGAGTTCGACCGTCTCCGGGGTCACCACCGCGTCCTCGGCGGCCCCCGCGGCGGCCTCGAGGATGGTCAGGCTGCGCCGGGCGTCGCCGCCGGAGAGCCGGACGATGTCCTCCACGGCGGCGTCGGTCACCTCGAGCGCACCCCCGTAGCCCCGCTCGTCCGCGACGGCCCGCCGGATCACCGTCGCCACCCCCGCCGCGTCCAGCCCCTGCAGCTCGGCGATGAGCGAGCGGCTCAGCAGCGGGGCTATCACCGAGAAGTGCGGGTTCTCCGTGGTGGCGGCCACCAGGAGCACGATCCCGTTCTCGACCGCGGCCAGCAGCGCGTCCTGCTGGCTCTTCGAGAAACGGTGCACCTCGTCGATGAACAGCACCGTCCGGCGGCCGTGGAGTTGACGCGTCCGGGCGTCCTCGATCACCGCGCGGACGTCCTTGACCCCGGCGCTCAGGGCGGAGAGCGCCACGAAGTGCCGTCCGGACGTGCTGGCCACCAGATTGGCCAATGTCGTCTTGCCCGTCCCCGGCGGCCCGTAGAGGATCACCGAGGACCCTCCCCGGCCCTCGACCAACCGCCGCAACGGAGAGTTGGGTCGCAGGAGGTGCTCCTGTCCCACCACCTCGTCCAGCGTCCGTGGCCTCATCCGGACCGCCAGCGGAGATCCCGGGTCGACCTGCGGGACAGACCCCTCCCGCGGACCCGGTCGCGCATCCCCGGCCGCGAACAACCCTGCGTCTTCGCTCACGCGACCCAGGCTACCGACGGACCCCGACACCGCTTGGATGGTGAACATCAGGAGACGAACAGACCGTCCGGGTGGTCCGGCCCGTCGCGATGGGGTTGAGTGGAACCCGCGTGTGCCCCGTCACCACGGGGTAGACCTTGAGTCCGTACCCCTCCCGTCC
>NZ_JADDKI010000162.1:0-864 GCF_015356725.1 Dietzia sp. SYD-A1 | reverse complement strand
GCTCAGCTCTCCTCGCCGCCGGCACCGGCACCGGCGCCGGCGGCGAGGAGAGCTGAGCATGCTGACAGTCACGGACGTGTCCAAGACCTTCTTCCCGGGCACCGTCAACGAGCGCCGGGCGCTGAACGGGCTCAGCCTCACGATGGCCGAGGGCGACTTCGTCACCGTGATCGGCTCCAACGGCGCCGGCAAGTCGACCCTGCTCAACGTCGTGTCCGGGCGGTTGATCCCCGACGACGGACGAATCGACATCGACGGCAGGAACGTCACCCGCCTGCGCGATCACAGGCGCGCGAAGTATGTGGGCCGCGTCTTCCAGGACCCACTCGCCGGGACCGCCCCCACTCTCACCATCGAGGAGAATCTGTCCCTGGCGTTCCTGCGCGGCACGCGGCGAGGGCTCGGCCCGAGCCTGAACAAGAAGCGTCGGCGGCAGTTCGTCGACCAGCTCGCCATGCTCGAGCTGGGCCTCGAGGACCGACTCACCGCGAAGGTCGGATTGCTCTCGGGCGGACAGCGCCAGGCACTGTCGCTACTCATGGCCGGGTTCACCCAGCCGCGGATCATGCTGCTCGACGAGCACACCGCGGCACTGGACCCGCAGCGGGCCGAGCTGGTCACCACCATCACCGAGCGGATCGTCCGGGAGGGCGGGCTCACCACCCTCATGGTCACGCACAACATGGAACAGGCCATCCGGCTGGGCAACCGCCTGATCATGATGCACGAGGGCCAGATCGTCTACGAGGCGGACGCACGGGAGAAGGCCTCACTCACCGTGCAGGATCTGCTCAAGGAGTTCGCCACGATCAAGGGCGCGACACTGTCCGACAAGGCGTTCCTGGGCTGAGGTCCGCCCCCCTC
>NZ_JADDKI010000161.1:0-6362 GCF_015356725.1 Dietzia sp. SYD-A1 | reverse complement strand
GAGCGGGCCTGAGCGGTGGTCTTGCGATCCGCGAACCGCGACGGGTCCTGCCCCTCGAGCGCGGCCAACGCGGCCCGCGCGGCCCGGAGAGCCGCCTCCACGTCGTCCTCACAACCGACCAGAGGGGAGACGCCCACGTCGAGCAGTCGGTCCTGCAGATCCCGGAGGTCGTGTCGGCGCAGGCTCGCGTAGTCGACGAGGTTCTCAGCGCCCCGGCGGTGGGTCGGGTGCACACGCCCCACGTCCCGCGCCCTCGTCGCGCGGCCGGGTGCGAGATCGCCCAGGATGGAGTCGAGTTCACTCGTCAGATCGGAGTACACCCACCCAGTGTCGTCCCCGACGGGTCGACCGAGCGGGCCGGAACCGAGGTGGAACGGCGAATTCACCTGCCGGACACCCCGTGGGGGTGACGGACCGCCTCTCAGGCTGTAGGGTTCTGCGCAGTAGTTGAAAACGTACGTTGTATTTCTGTAGATCCACCGTTCTTGAGAGAGAACGATGCGGCACCGCAGGGAAACACACAGCACGCTCTCTGCTGCATCATCTGGTATCCCGACAAGCGGGGTACCGACTCTCGAAAGGACGCCACTATGGCTACCGGTACCGTGAAGTGGTTCAACGCCGACAAGGGCTTCGGCTTCATCGCCCCCGACGACGGCTCCGCCGACGTCTTCGCTCACTTCTCCGCCATCAACGGCTCGGGCTACCGCTCGCTCGAGGAGAACCAGCAGGTCTCCTTCGACGTCGCGCAGGGCGCCAAGGGCCTGCAGGCGGAGAACATCACCCCGATGTGAGCTGACGTCAGAGCGATCTGACGCCGCATCGACGAGAAGGGCCCTGCCCGGGATCACTCCCGGGCAGGGCCCTTCCGCATGTCCCCTTCCGCATGCCTCTGAGCACCGGCGGCCTCACAGTCCCAGAGAACGGGCGGCCTCAGATCGGGCAGGCCACTCCGCTGCGGACGTGGCAGTCGTATCCACCGGGGTTCTTGATCAGGTACTGCTGGTGGTAGTCCTCGGCGTAGGCGAACTCGCCGGACCGGACTTCACTGAGCAACCCGAATTCGGTGGTCAGAGGGCCGTACCCCGCGGCGTCGAGTTCCTTCTGATAGGCGGCCGCCACACGCCGGGCCGTGTCCAGCTGAGCGGTCGTGGTGGTGAACACGGCAGATCGGTACTGCGTTCCCCGGTCGTTGCCCTGCCTCATGCCCTGGGTGGGGTCGTGCCATTCGAAGAACGTGGCGAGGAGCCGCTCGACGGGCAGGACCTCGGGATCGAACACCACGAGAACCGCCTCGGTGTGCCCCGTCGCGCCCGTGCAGGTCTCCTCGTAGGTGGGATTGGGCGTCCATCCGCCCGCGTACCCGACCGCGGTGGTCCACACCCCGTCGAGCTGCCAGAGGATCTTCTCCGCCCCCCAGAAGCACCCCATCCCCAGCACGATCGACTCGTGCCCGTCGGGGAACGGGGGCACCATCGGGTTGCCGGTGACGATGTTGGTCGGCGCCACCGCGACCGGGTCGGGCCTGCCCGGCAGTGCCGAGTCGGCGTCGATCACCTCGGTCGCTGTCCGCATCGTCGAGTGTCGTATCGCGTCCTGTAACCAGCCCATGCAGCCAGGGTAACCCCGGGGGAGAGATGTGATCCGGACGTGATGTGACGAATACCATAGTCCGCGCTAGGGTGGGCGGAGGATCGACCAGTGGGGAGCTCGACGTGACCGCTTCAAAGCCCGCCGCACAGCAGCTGCGCGACATCCTCGACCGTGGTTCCTCCCAGCCCTTCGAGGGGTCGGGGTCCAGTGACCACGTCAGTCACCGGAACATCGCCGTGACGGTGGTGACCGCCGCGCTACTGCTCCTCGCGCTCGTCGCGATCGTCGCTCTCTGAGCCGCGGCCCCACCACAACCCTTCACGCACCACCCTGACCAGGAGCGGGGCCCATGGTGCACACTCATCCTCTCGGAGAACCGCCACGGTCCGCAGCTCCGTCGGCGTCAGCCAGCGCGCCTCGGCGATCTCCGCCCGGGGCTCCACAGGCAGGTCGGTCTCCACGGTGAACACCTCGGAGACCAATCTGAACCCGGGCTCGTTCGCCGCCGCGGTGTCGAAGCGTCCGAGCGGGGTCAGCCGTTCCGGAGCGAGAGGCACGCCCAGTTCCTCGTCGAGCTCGCGGACCGCGCAGTCCAGCGGGGCCTCACCCGGCTCCCACTTCCCCCCGGGGAGCATGAATCGGTCCGTGCCCTTCTTGCGCACGGTCACCACCGACCCGTCCGGACGCCTCACCACCACCGCGGAGACGGAGATGACGCGGAGAGAGGTCGAATCTTGATGATCCACGCCCTCGATCATGGCAGGCAGGGCGGGCGATCGCCCGACCGCTCCGCTGGTGGGCGACACCACCGGTGCGCGATCACTATGGTGGGAACCGGACGTCGTGACGGGCACCATGGGCCGGACCCAGGCGCGGCCCGTCACCCAACTGAGAGGACTCACCGCTATGGCCGAGTACGTTCTTCCCGACCTCGCCTATGACTACGGCGCGCTGGAGCCGCACATCTCCGCCGAGATCATGGAGCTCCACCACTCCAAGCACCACGCCACCTACGTCAAGGGCGCCAACGACGCGCTCGAGCAGTTGGCCGCGGCGCGCGAGGACGGCACCATCTCCACCAAGGCCCCGCTGCTCAGCAAGAATCTCGCCTTCCACCTCGGCGGCCACACCAACCACTCGGTGTTCTGGCAGAACATGTCGCCCGACGGTGGCGACAAGCCCGAGGGCGAGCTGGCCTCCGCCATCGACGCCGAGTTCGGGTCCTTCGACAAGTTCCAGGCCCACTTCAACGCCGCCGCCACCACCCTGCAGGGTTCCGGCTGGGCGGTCCTGGGATGGGACCACATCGGCCAGCGCCTGATCATCCAGCAGCTGACCGACCAGCAGGGCAACATCTCGATCAACATGACCCCGCTGCTCATGCTGGACATGTGGGAGCACGCCTTCTACCTCCAGTACAAGAACGTCAAGCCGGACTACGTCAAGGCCTGGTGGAACGTCGTGAACTGGGCGGACGTCGCGGAGCGCTACGCCGCCGCCAAGAGCTGACCACACGACCCGAGTGACGGGCCTCCGCGCAGGGCGCGGGGGCCCGTTCCCGTTCATCCCGACCGGGTTTCCGGTCAAGTGTCCAGTTGGGTAGCCTGACTGCACCAGAGGTGACCGACGTCACCTGCACCGCGGACCCGGGAGCCCGATGTCGATGTCACACCACGTCACCACGCGCCACGGCGTCGGGCGCCGCACCGTCCTCGGCGCGGCGGCAGCCCTCGGGGGGGTCACCGCCTTGCGCTCCGTCCTCCCCGCGGTCGCCTCCGCGCAGTCCACCCGGATGTACGTGGGCCGGGGCATCGGCGACATGACCGGGGAGTCCCTGGGGGCGGGGATGAACGGCTACGCCGACACCGAGCAGCACTCCGTGGGGCTTCACCTGCGTCAGCGGGCCCGGGCGTTCGTCTTCGCCGACTCCCCGTCGTCACCCAGGTTCCTCCACGTCACCGCCGAGATCGGGCTGGTCTTCCAGTCCATCCAGCAGGAGGTCCTCCGACGCCTCGCCGCCGAGTTCGGCGACGCCTACCACGAGGGAAATGTGGTCATCACGGCCACGCACACCCATTCCGCCCCCGGCGGGACGTCCGGTCACCCCATGGTCGACCTCTCGATGCTCGGCTTCCGGCCCGTCACCTTCGACGCCAACTGCGCCGGGATCGTCGACGCGGTCCGCATGGCGCATCACGACCTCGCGCCGTCGGACGTCGGGGTCACGACGGGCCACTTGCACGACGCCGGCGTCAACCGCTCCCGCGGGTCGTTCGACCGGGACCCCGCCGAGGAGCGTGCCCACTTCCCCACCGGAATCGACCCCCGGTCGCAGTCCCTGCAGGTCACCCGGGGCGGGAACCTGGTCGGGGTGATCAACTGGTTTGCCTCGCACGCGACCTCCATGACCACGTCCAACAGGCTCTCCTCGTCGGACAACAAGGGATACGCAGCCTGGTTCTGGGAGCGCGAGGCCGCGGGCCAGGACTATCTGGCCGGCGGAACCCCGGCCCTGGTGACCGCGTTCGCCCAGACGAACCCCGGCGACGTGAGTCCCAACCTCGACCTCCAGCCCGGGCGGGGGCCGACTCCGGACGAGTGGCTCAACACCCGTATCAACGGCGAACGACAGTTCGCCGCCGCACGCGACCAGGTGGGCCGGGACGTCCGCCCGCTCGGGGGTGGCATCGACGTCCGTCACCGCTGGGTCGACATGTCGATGGTCGAGGTCCGGCCGGAGTTCACAGGCGACGGCCGCACCCACCGAACCGCCGTCGCAGCGCTCGGCGCGGCGTTCGCCGCGGGCAGCCAGGAGGACGGAGGGGGCGCCGAGGAACTGCCCTTCACCGAAGGGGACCGGGGTGGGAACCCCGCGGTCAGAGCCATCTCCGAGGTCGTGATCCCCGCCTGGTTACGAGAGGCGCACGGCGCGAAGGACATACTCCTGCCCGTGGGCCTGGTGCCGCACGCCATCCAGCGCGTCTATCCGTTCCACCTCGTCCGACTGGGTGGGCACTACCTGTTCAGCCTGGGTTTCGAGCCGACCGTCGTGGCTGGCCTACGCCTGCGTCGGACACTGGCCGCCGAGCTCGCCGTCCCCGAGGACCACGTCACCGTGCAGGGGTACTCCAACGCCTACGGGCACTATGTCACGACCCCGGAGGAGTACTCGGCCCAGAACTACGAGGGCGGCGCCACCGCCTTCGGACCGTGGACACTGCCCGCCATCCAGCAGATCGCCGCCGACCTCGCTCGGTCGATGCGGGCCGGGGCGCCGCTGGACCCGGGAACCCCCGAGCGGGACCTCACCGGACAGATCCCCGTCTCCCCGCTGGGCAACCCGCTTGTCGACACCCCGGCGCCGCTGCGGAACTTCGGGGACGTGCTGGACCCTCCCCTGCCCGACTATCGGACGGGTCAGCGGGTCACGGTGCGGTTCTGCGGTACGAACCCCAACTCCGACCTTCGACGGGGTGAGACCTACCTCGCCGTGGAGCGCCGGGACGGCGGTCGGTGGATCCGGGTCCACGACGACGGCGACTGGTCCACCATGATCGTGTTCGAGGGGCTGCTCACGGTGACCAACGCCCTCATCACCTGGGACATCCCGCCGGGCACCCCGGCCGGTGAGTACCGGGTGGTGTACACCGCCTCGGGCCGCGGCCTCGACGGTCGACTGTTCCCCGTGCGGGGGGAGAGCCCGGCCTTCGACGTGCGCTGAACACGGTTCTGGAACACTGGGCCGGTAAGTGCTTGCACCTCCTAGTGCTCGCCTCCTAGAGAGAAAGGACATCGCCCGTGGACATCAAGGGTGCTTCCGTCATCGTCACCGGCGCCGCCTCCGGTCTGGGCAACGCCACCGCTCGTTCGTTCGCCGAGAAGGGGGCGATCGTCTTCGGCCTCGACCTGCAGCAGTCCATCGACAAGGCCGTCGAGCAGGGCATCGATGAGGGGATCACGCTCCTCGCCGCCGATGTCACCAGCGAGGACGACGTCAAGGCCGCCATCGCCAAGGCCACCGAGGCCGCCCCTCTGCGCGTGGTGGTCAACTGCGCGGGCATCGCCCCGGCCGCCCGCATCGTGTCCAAGAAGGGCGTGCACCCCCTGGACCTGTTCCAGACCTGCATCTCGGTGAACCTGGTCGGCACGTTCAACGTGCTGCGTCTCGCCGCCGAGGCGATGTCCACCCAGGACACGGTCGACTCCGACGGCCAGCGCGGCGTGATCATCAACACCGCCTCCGTGGCCGCTTACGAGGGCCAGGTGGGCCAGATCGCCTACGCCGCGTCCAAGGGCGGCGTGTACTCGATGGGCATCTGTGCGGCCCGCGACCTCGCCCAGTTCGGTATCCGCGTCAACACCATCGCCCCGGGCACGATCGAGACCCCGATGCTGCGGGGCCTGACCGAGGAGTTCCAGAAGACCCTCGAGGCCTCGATCCCGTTCCCCTCGCGTCTCGGACGCCCGTCGGACTACGCCCAGCTGGCGAACGCGATCGTCGAGCAGGACTACCTCAACGGCGAGAGCTTCCGCATGGACGGCGCGCTGCGCATGGCGCCGCGCTGATCCGGGGCTCCGCGGTGATCTGACCGTGGAATCGACGACTGAGGCCCGCCCCCTGGTCAGGGAGCGGGCCTCAGCGCCGTTCTGTGGACGTCGCGCGTCGGAGCCGATCCGTCAGCCGCGACCGTTCGGGGTATCCGGGCCCGGAGCCTGGGGAGCGGGTGCCGGGGCGGCCTGCTCGGGCGCCGCCGGGGCCCAGGGCAGCG
>NZ_JADDKI010000160.1:0-5269 GCF_015356725.1 Dietzia sp. SYD-A1 | reverse complement strand
CGAACCCGCCCCATCAGCGGACCTGAACTGGCGTGTTACTGACCCACGCTCCTAGGTAGCGTGTGGCCGTGTCCAAGTCAGTGACGCGAGTCGATCGCGAGACAGGAATCGCTAACCTTTCTGTCATGCGGGCACCGTCAATGCGCGAACGATTCAAGGAGCACATGCGCCTGGCTGTCCTCGAGGCTGCCCACGACCTGACTGTCGACCGCGGCTGGGACCGGGTGCGCATGGGGCAGGTGGCTGATCGTGCCGGGGTGTCGCGGGCGGCTCTGTACAAGGAGTTCGGTGACAAGGCCGGCCTCGGAGAAGCCGTCGTACTCCGGGAGGCCTCGCGCTTCCTCGAGGGCATCCGGGGCGCGCTGGAGGCGCACATCGGCGATGCGAAGCGAGGCATCGCAGCCGCCGTCGACTACACCTTGAACGAGGCCGGGCGCAGCCCCCTGCTCAAGGCGGTGCTCATCTCCAACCGTGACCTTGATGCGGGAGGTCAGGCGTCCACGGGGATGCTCCCGCTGCTCACGACATCCGCACCGCTTCTCGACCTCGCCTCCGACACCCTGGCCGGATGGGTCGCGGAGAGTTATCCGGGTCTCCCCCCGGGCGATGTCATCGACGCGGCCGACACCCTGGTGCGCCTGACGGTCAGTCATCTTGCGCTCCCCAAGTGGGACCGAACCGCGACAGCGCGGAAGATCTCCGAGGTCGCCGTCCGGTTCCTCTCACTCGAATAGTGACCTGCGCCGGGCGTCGGGAGCAGTCTGAACTGGGCTTCAGCGGCGCACGGCGTGTTCGTTGCCGCCGTGCTGCTGCCGTAGCACCGTCTTGAGCACCTTGCCGGTCGCTGTGCGGGGCAGCTCGGCTACGAACTCGATCCTGGTGGGGCACTTGAAGTGGGCAAGCCGCTCCCGGGTGTATGCGATGAGTTCCTCGCCGGTCGGCTCGGCGCCGTCCTGGAGCGCCACGGTGGCCACCGGGGTCTCGCCCCAGCGGACGTCGGGGACGCCGACGACGGCCACTTCACGAACGGCCGGGTGCCGGTAGAGCACTTGCTCGACCTCGATCGGGTAGACGTTCTCGCCGCCAGTGATGATCATGTCCTTTTTGCGGTCGACGAGCGTGATGAACCCCTCGGCGTCTATGCGGCCCAGGTCACCGGTGTGGAACCAGCCGCCGCGGAAGGCCTCGGCCGTGGCTTCCGGGAGACCCCAGTAGCCCGCGAACACATTGGGTCCCCGGAGGACGAGCTCTCCGACCTCGTTGGTGCGCGCGTCCTTGTCGGCGTCATCAACGATGCGCGCCTCAACGTGGAACACCGCGCGGCCGATGGATCCGGCCTTCTCCTTGACGTGATCGGCGTCCAAGACGGACACGATCGGAGCGGTCTCGGTCATTCCGAAACCCTCCTGGAAGGGCAGCCCCTTACCCTGATAGAAATCAATGACCGGCAGAGGGCAGGGCGCTCCACCGGAGACGGCGAGCTCCAGCGAGGACAGGTCGAAGTCGTCGAAGCCAGGCTCCGACATGAGCGCTGCCCACATGGCCGGGACCATGAACTGCACGGTGGCCCTCTCTCGGGACATCGCCTTCAGGGTCTGCGCCGGGTCGAACGAGGGAAGCAGTACGTTGGTCCCGCCGACGTACAGCAGCGGCAGGGTGTGGATCCCGAGGCCCCCGATGTGGAACATCGGCGCCACGGTCACCGTGACGTCGGTCTCACGCAAGCCGCGCCCGAAGGACAAGCTGTTCACGACGTTCCACAGGTGATTGTCGTGGGTCAGCATCGCGCCCTTGGGTCGCCCTGTGGTTCCGGACGTGTACATCAAGCACGACACGTTGCTCCGATCGACGTCGGCGCTGACTGGACGGGCCTCACCGTTGGCCAACACGTGCTCATAGCGCAGCTCGCCGTCCTCGGGTTCGCCGCCGACGACCAGGCGGGATCGGACGCGTACTCCCTCGCCGGCCACAGCCGCGCGTGCCCCCGGAGCCAGGGGCGCCGAATACACGAACACGTCTGCGCCCGAGTCCGCCAAGAGATAGGTGATCTCGGCCGGCGCAAGACGCACGTTCATGGGCACGAACACCGCGCCCAGCTTGGCCGTGGCCAGCATCGTCTCTATGAACGCGGTGCTGTTGAGCAGGAGCCCTGCCACCCGATCGCCCCGTCGGACGCCGAGGGCGCTCAGTGCCCGGGCCAGTCGATTGGTGCTGCTGTCTAGGGCGGAGTAGGTCAGACGCCGCTCACCGTCGACGAGAGCGATCCGGTCCCCGGAGAGGAATGCCCTCGTCGTGACCCAGCTGCCGATTCCCTCGTCCATGGACATTCCTTCCGGGATGCTGTCATCTCTGCGAGTGAGTCAGATCACGTAGTTTGTCCAAACCTGACGGTGCCCACAAGTTAGTCGGACGCTACTGAGTAAGTCAAATCAAATGAGACATTTCAGGGTGTTGGAACGTAACCAGTTTTGGCTCGTCTGGCGGGGTCGTTGATGGTGGCCTTCTCTGGAAGTTTCGGCGGTTGCGGTCGTCGGCTGAACCGTTGCGGGTGGGCGTGGTAGGCGGCGTCGAGGACGGCTTGGCGTCGTGCCTGGACGTCGGTGGCGGTGCCGTAGTGGACGCTGGCCCGGATGTTCCTGGGCCTGCTCCGGGCGATCATCGCGCATCCCAAGCCGGTGATCGCGGCCGTCGACGGTCACGTCCGCGCCGGTGGGATGGGTCTGGTGGCGGCCTGCGACCTCGCCGTCGCCGGACCGTCGTCCACCTTCGCGCTCACCGAGGTCCGCCTCGGCCTGGCGGCCGTCATGATCTCCGTACCGTTGGCGGCACGCGTGAACTCACGGGATCTCGCATGCGTGCTGCTGACCGGCGAGAAGTTCGACTCCGCGCACGCCCGGCGGATCGGCCTGCTCTCGGACGCGGTGGAGGACCTCGACGCCGCCGTCGACGAGCTCGTCGACTCCTTCCGGCCCTGCTCGCCGCAGGGACTGGCGGAGAACAAGGCGCTGCTGGCCGCGCCGATGATTGCCGAGCTCGACGCCCGTGGAGACGACCTCGCCGGGGTCACCGCGCGGCTGTTCACGACGCCCGAGGTGGCCGAGGGGATGAGCGCATTTCTCGAACGCCGATTGCCCTCCTGGGCGACGCCCGACGCGTAGCGTATGCGATTGTCACAGATATATGACTCGACACACATCACAGAAACCCGCAACGAGAGGTAAAGCCATGCGTACCAAGGCCGCCATCATCCGTGAGCCCAAGCAGGACGGCTGGGAGATCGTCGACGTCGACATCGACGATCCCAAGGCGGGAGAGGTCCAGGTCAAGTTGGCCGCATCGGGCCTCTGCCATTCGGACGAGCACCTGCTCACCGGCGACCTGCAGTTCGAGTCCTACCCGATCATGGGCGGTCACGAGGGTGCCGGGGTCGTCACCAAGGTCGGCGAGGGTGTGATCGGCCTAGAGGAGGGAGACCACGTCGTCCTGGCGTTCATCCCCGCCTGCGGTACCTGCCCGCCGTGTTCAGAGGGCCTGCAGAACCTCTGCGACAACGGCGCGGGACTGCTCACCGGGCGTGCGATCAGCGACGGCGGCTTCAGGGTGCACACCGCCGACGGTGAGGACGTGGCCACCATGTGCCTCCTGGGGACGTTCGCCCCGCACGTCACCGTGCACCAGTCGTCCGTCATCAAGATCGAGAAGGACATCCCGCTGGACAAAGCCGCACTTCTCGGCTGCGGGGTGTGCACCGGTTGGGGCTCGGCCACGGAGATCGGCGGCGCCAAGGAGGGCGACATCGTGGTGGTCGTGGGAGTCGGTGGGATCGGCATCAACTCGGTCCAGGGTGCAGCGGCGGCGGGTGCGCGCGCTATCGTCGCCGTCGACCCGGTCGAGTTCAAGCGCGAGAAGGCCAAGGAGTTCGGGGCCACCCACACCTGCAGCTCCATGGACGAGGCGATGGCACTGGTCGGAGAGATCAGCTGGGGTCGGATGGCCGATCTGGTCATCCTCACGATGGGCGTGGTCGAGGGCAAAGACCTGCTCCCCGGTCTGCTCCTCACGGGCAAGGGCCGCCGGTGTGTCGTGGTGGGCCTGGGGGACATGATGGCCGTCGACGCCCAGGTGTCAATCATGGACCTGGCGATGCAGCAGAAGACACTGCAGGGCGCCATCTTCGGTGGCACCGGCCCGCGCAAGCAGATCCCGCACCTGCTGCACCAGTACCGCGCCGGGAACCTCAAACTGGACGAGCTCGTCACCAAGACGTACCGGCTCGAGGAGATCAACCAGGGGTACCAGGACATGCGCGACGGCAAGAACATCCGCGGTGTGATCATCTACGACGAGCAGGACTGGTAACAGGAGGATGTATGACGGAGCCCGAGCAACGGACCCCCAAGCAGGACCGTAGCCGCCTCACGCGGGAACGACTGCTCGGTGCCTCCATCGATCTCCTGGCGACACAGGGCTGGGCGGCGACCACCGTGGGTGCGGTGGCCGCCGCCGCCGGCGTCTCCCGGGGCGCCGCACAGCACCACTTCCCGACCCGGGAGGACCTCATCACCGCCGCGCTCGGTCACATGATCGAACAGCGGATCGAGGACGTGCGCAGGGTGGGACTGGATCTCGGCGAGGACCTCGTCCTTACGCGCCGACTCGGCCTCAGCCTTGCCGAGCTTGCGTTCCAGCTCGGCGATGCGGGCCTGCTCGGGACTGCGCGGGCTGCGGCCAGCCTTCTTCACCCCGCCCAGGGTGCCGGCGGCGATCGCGGCCCGCTATTCCTTGACGTGCGAATCATAGAGACGCCCCCGGCGCAGGACGGCGCCCTTCGCGCCGGCGGGGGCCGCATCATATTCAGCAACGATCCGACGTGTGAAGTCCGCGGTAAAGGACCGGCGCTTCGCCCGGTCGGACCACGGGCCCTGCGGATCCGCCGCCGGCGCGACGAGGCCCCAGCCTCAATCCACACTGACCGGGTGTCTCACCTCAGTGTCTCTACGACGGTCTCAACGCTGGGCAGGTGTAGGTGCGCAGCATGTGGTGCCGAATCGCTTCACACTCCGGGTCCCACCCCGCTCGACGAGGGTGGCGAATCACGGTCGTCAATTGATGTTCCTTTCCGAAACACGGTCGCTGCTCGTCGTATCCAACACCCACGATCGATCAACTGCGGGCAAGTCCGCCGAGCATCAGCTCGGCCCTATCGACGGGAAGCTGCTGGGTGATGGCTCGCTTGCTGAACATGAAATCGCGGGGGCGGTTGATGCAG
>NZ_JADDKI010000015.1:0-6910 GCF_015356725.1 Dietzia sp. SYD-A1 | reverse complement strand
AGGCTGGGCCGGAGGTCAGCGGCGGCTCGGAGTGCAGGCGCTCGCCGTCGTCGTCGGGACCGGCGCCCGCCCCGACACCCCGGTCGCCACCCTCGACGGACGGTCGCCGCTCGGAGCCGAGATTCGCGAACTGGGATTCGATGTCGTGTCCGACCTGGTGCCGGTCCCGTATCGACAGCTCAGGCAAACGGGTGTCCAGGTGGTCCGGGTGGATCCGCGCGACGGCGACCTCGTGGCGGCGGTCCGGCAGCCGAGTGTGAGCAGTCTGCCGTGGGCGCTCGGACGTCTGGTCGAGGGTCGGCGGCCGGCCTAGCTGGTCGGGTCAATCAGGGTGCCCGGGCCTACAACCGCTTGTGGATCGCCTCCGCGGCGGCCAGGAGGTCGGCCGCCCAGCGCACCCCGGGGCGTCGACCGATGCGATCCACTGGGCCCGAGACGGAAATCGCGGCCACGACGCTGCCCGCCGAGTCCCTGATCGGGGCCGAGATGGAGGCGACACCGGCCTCCCGCTCGGCGATCGACTGAGCCCACCCGCGTCGCCGGACCTCGGCCAGCTGCCGCTCGGTGTAGGTGGCGTCCGCCAGGAGGGCGCGCTGGGTGGCGGGGTCGGCCCACGCGGCCAGGACCTTCGCTCCCGACCCCCTGCTCATGGGCAGCACGGCCCCCACGGGGACGGTGTCCCGCAGGCCGGTGGGGGGCTCGGCCGAGGCGACGCAGATCCTCCGGTCGCCGTCGCGGCGATACACCTGGACGCTCTCCTCCGTCGCCTCGCGCAGGCGCGGCAGGACGCTGGACGCCGCTTCCGCCAGGGAGTCCGCGGCGTGGGAGGCGAGTTTCGCCAGCCCGGGACCGAGGCTCCACACCCCGGCGTCGTTCCGGGACAGGAGCTGGTGGATCTCGAGGCCCACCGCGAGCCGGTGGGCGGTGGCCCGGGGGAGCCCGGTGCGCTCGCAGAGGTCGGCGAGGACACACGGTTGCTCGGCCACCGCGTGGAGCACCGTCATGGCTTTGTCGAGGACTCCGATCCCGCTATACTGTCTCACAGTTCGACTATAGCGTCCTACATGGTGAGAATCCATCGGTTCGTCACCCGGGGCGGGTACTGGAGGCGTGATGAGTGTGACACCGTCCGGAGGCGCCCGGGGCCGAACCCTGGCGGAGAAGGTGTGGGACGACCACGTGGTGGTCCGGGGCGAGGGGGAGGGTGAAGCCCGACAACCGGACCTCATCTACATCGATCTCCACCTGATCCACGAGGTCACCAGCCCCCAGGCCTTCGACGGACTGCGGCTGGCGGGCCGCGGTCTGCGTCGTCCGGATCTCACCCTCGCGACCGAGGACCACAACGTCCCGACCGACATCATCGGTGGCGCCGTCGACCTCATCGCCGACCGCGTCTCGCGCACCCAGATCGAGACGCTGCGCACCAACTGTGAGGAGTTCGGCGTCCGGGCGTACCCGATGGGTGATCCGGGTCAGGGCATCGTCCACATCATCGGACCCCAGCTCGGGCTGACCCAACCCGGCATGACGGTCGTGTGCGGCGACTCCCACACCTCCACGCACGGTGCCTTCGGCTCCATCGCGATGGGTATCGGTACGTCCGAGGTCGAGCACGTCATGGCCACCCAGACGCTGTCGCTGCGGCCGTTCCGGACCATGGCCGTCACCGTCACCGGCGAGCTGCAGCCGGGGGTCTCGGCCAAGGACCTCATCCTCGCGGTGATCGCCCAGATCGGGACCGGCGGGGGACAGGGGCACATCATCGAGTACCGCGGAGAGGCCATCGAGAAGCTCTCGATGGAGGCGCGGATGACCATCTGCAACATGAGCATCGAAGCCGGCGCCAGGGCCGGGATGATCGCCCCGGACCAGACCACCTACGACTATCTGAAGGGGCGTCCACACGCTCCGGTGGGCGAGGAGTGGGACGCCGCGGTCGAGTACTGGAACGGTCTGAGGACCGACGACGACGCGGTGTTCGACACCGAGGTGGTGATCGACGGCTCGGCCCTCACCCCGTTCGTCACCTGGGGGACCAACCCCGGTCAGGGAGCGCCCCTCGGGTCCTCCGTCCCGCATCCGGAGTCCTTCGGGGACGAGAGCGACCGCATCGCCGCCGAGGGCGCGCTCGAGTACATGGATCTACAGGCCGGGACCCCTCTGCGTGAGATCCCCGTGGACGTGGTCTTCGTGGGGTCCTGCACCAACGGACGCATCGAGGACCTGAGGGCGGTGGCGGAGATCATCGAGGGCCGCGAGGTCGCCGACGGCGTGCGAATGCTGGTCGTCCCGGGATCGATGCAGGTGCGTCAGTTGGCCGAGCGGGAGGGCCTGGACGAGGTGTTCACCGCGTTCGGCGCCGAATGGCGTCAACCGGGCTGCTCGATGTGTCTCGGGATGAACCCGGACTCGCTGGAGCCGGGTCAGCGCTGCGCCTCGACCTCCAACCGCAACTTCGAGGGTCGCCAGGGCAAGGGCGCCCGGACCCATCTCGTCAGCCCGGCGGTCGCCGCGGCCACCGCCGTCGTCGGGCGGCTGGCCTCGCCCGCAGATCTCGAGCCCGCGAAGGGGGCCTGATCCACATGGAGCCGATCATCACCCACACCGGCATCGGGGCCCCGCTGCACCGGTCCAACGTGGACACCGACCAGATCATCCCCGCCGAGTACCTCAAGCGCGTCACACGCACCGGGTTCGAGGACGGACTCTTCTCGTCCTGGCGGGCGAACGAACCCGACTTCGTTCTCAACCGCGC
Source organism: Dietzia sp. SYD-A1 (assembly GCF_015356725.1). NCBI lineage: Bacteria > Bacillati > Actinomycetota > Actinomycetes > Mycobacteriales > Dietziaceae > Dietzia > Dietzia sp. SYD-A1. Next base: position 4,152 of record NZ_JADDKI010000015.1, on the reverse strand, counting down.
CCCGTACGACCGGGCCTCCGTGCTCGTCGCGGGCCCGGACTTCGGCACCGGTTCATCCCGCGAGCACGCGGTGTGGGCACTGAAGGACTTCGGTTTCCGCGTGGTCATCTCCTCGCGGTTCGCCGACATATTCCGGGGAAACTCGGGCAAGTCCGGTCTGGTGGCAGCGCAGGTCGAGCAGCAGAACGTCGATCTGTTGTGGAAGATAATGGACGAGCGTCCTGGCATCGAGCTGACCGTCGACCTCGGGTCCAGGACCGTGACCGCGGGTGAGGTCACCGTCCCGTTCGAGATTGACGACTACACCCGGTGGCGTCTCATGGAGGGGCTGGACGACATCGGTCTCACGCTACGGAAAGCGGAGGCGATCGCCGAGTTCGAGACGCGTCGACCGTCGTTCAAGCCGGTCACCACCGTGCCCGGCCGGGGGTGACCGGCGGATCACGGAGGCTCGTCCGGAATGACCCCCGAGACGGCAACGTGTGAGTATGCTTATCTTCATGTGGCGCGGTTCTCTGCCGCGTCGGCGTACTCATCTCTAGGGGGACACCCGTGAACAAGGCCGATCTGATCGCCGAGCTGGCGGAACGGATGGACGGAGACCACCAGCTCGCCACAGAGGCGTTGGAGAACACTCTCGACATCATCGTGCGGGCGGTGGCGGCGGGTGAGTCGATCACCATCATGGGATTCGGCATCTTCGAGAAGCGCGCACGTGCGGCCAGGGTCGCGCGCAACCCGCACACCGGGGAGTCCATCCCGGTGCCGCCCACCTACTCGCCGGCGTTCCGTCCCGGTCAGTACTTCAAGTCCGTCGTGCAGGGCTCCGAGACGCTCCCCGAGGGCCGCCTCGCGGCTAAGCGCACGAGCTCGCACCAGTCCTTCGGCGGAGTCGGTAAGAACGGCGTGAACCACCGCGACAAGGTCGGCTGAGCGGCCGCCTCACCTCGCGGGGAGCGGGCTCGGGTAGTAGTCGGCGAACGTCAGCCTCCCGTCCGCGAACCCCAGCCCCCATGTCCCGGACTTCTTGGTGGAGGTGTCGGGCACGTCGAGCCCGGCCAGCCGGGACAGGTCCCCGATCAGCCCGGGTATGGCCGTCCCCTGCGAGCTCACCGCCGCGACACCGTCGCCGTCGGCGATCTCGATCAGTCTGGTGCGGGCGGCGACGGGGTCGTCGAGGTAGGCCTCGTCGCTCAGAGCCGGCTCGAGGCGTACCCCGACCCGCAGCTCGTCGGCGAGGGGGCCCACCGTCTGCTCGCAGCGCACCCGCGGAGCGCTGTACAGCCTACGGACACCGAACGCTCTGAGCATCGGTGCCAGGAGCTCGGCCTGGGTCCGTCCGGTCTTGTCGAGTGGACGCGCGGAGTCGTCCCCACTCCACTCGGAGCGGCTCCCCGCCTTGGCGTGTCGGACCAGCAGGAGCACCGAGTCCACCGGCCGGGCCGCGGAGAAGCGGCCGAGGATCTTCCGGTCCAGGCCGTACGAGACCACATCCCTGGCCTCCTCCACCGGAAGCCACCTGATCTCGTCGACCTCGGAATTCGGCTCGAAGTCACCCCCGGTCGCCCGAGCGGACCAGTAGGTGACCTCCTTTCTGGTGTTCTCCTTGAGGGGGTACGCGGTGGTCCCGATCCTCGATTCGAGGACGGCGGTGTGGCCCGTCTCCTCCTCGATCTCCCGCACCGCCGTCACCGGCAGCGATTCGCCGGGATCGACCTTCCCCTTGGGCAGCGACCAGTCGTCGTACCGGGGACGGTGGACCACGGCGCAGCGGGCCTCCCCGTTCTCCATGCGGTAGAGGACCGCTCCCGCAGCGGGGACGACCCTGACGCGGTCGCCACTGGTCGACTTCCTGCTCATCGGTCCCGGAATCCCGCGTGCACGGAGGCCATGCGCTCCTGGTGGTCGACCGAGTCGGACCGGTCCCCGGGGTCGGGCATCCGTGCCCAGGTGGCGTCGGGCCGCAGGTGGAAGCTGCGGGTGGCCGGGTCCAACGCGGAATCGAGGATGCGGTGGATCTGCACCTTGAGCCGGGGGTCGGTGACGGTGGTCATCACCTCGACGCGGCGGTCGAGGTTCCGGTGCATCATGTCGGCGCTGCCGATGAGCACCTCGTCGGCCCCTCGGAAGTTCAGGATCCGCGAGTGCTCGAGGAAGCGGCCGAGGATCGATCGGACGTGGATGTTCTCGCTGAGCCCGGGAACGCCGGCGCGCAGAGCGCAGATCCCGCGGACCACGATGTCCACCTGCACGCCCGCCTGTGAGGCACGGTAGAGGGCGTCGATGATCTGTTCGTCGACCAGTGCGTTGGCCTTGAGCCGGATGCCCGCCTCTCGTCCTTCGGCGGCGAAGCCGATCTCCCGGTCGATCCTCTCGATGATCCCCGAACGGATGCCCTCGGGCGCGACGAGCAGCCGCCGGTACTTGGACACGTTGGAGAACCCGGTGAGGTGGTTGAACAGGTCCGTCAGGTCCGACACGACGTCCTCGTCCGCGGTGAACAGCCCGACGTCCTCGTACAACCGCGCCGTCTTGGGGTTGTAGTTCCCGGTACCGATGTGGGCGTAACGCTGGAGCCGGTCGCCCTCTTTGCGCACCACGAGGCAGGTCTTGCAGTGCGTCTTGAGTCCCAGAAGCCCGTAGACCACGTGGACCCCGGCCTGTTCGAGCTCGCGTGCCCAGCGGATGTTGTTCTGCTCGTCGAACCGGGCCTTGATCTCGACCAGCGCCACCACCTGCTTGCCGGCCGCCGCCGCGTCCACGAGCGCGTTGACGATGGGGGAGTCGCCGGAGGTCCGGTAGAGGGTCTGCTTGATCGCCAGCACGTTGTCGTCCGCCGCGGCCTGCTCGATGAACCGCTGGACCGTGGTGGCGAACGAGTCGTAGGGGTGCTCGACCAGGACATCTCCCTCCTGGAGGGAGGCGAAGATGTTCCGGGCGGTCTCACGCTCGCCGAACGCCGGGGGAGTCGCGGGGACCATCGCCGGGTCCTTGAGGTCGGGCAGATCGAGGCCGTGGAGCTGCCACAGCCCCGTCAGGTCGAGCAGGCCCGAGAACCGGATCACGTCCTCCGAGTCCACATCGAGTTCGTGCTGCAGGATCCGGAGCATCCGGGAGGTCATGTCCTCCGCGATCTCCAGACGCACGGCGGATCCGAAGCGTCGGCGGGCGAGCTCGCGCTCGAGCGCCTGCAGCAGGTCCTCGTCACGATCCTCCTCGACCTCCATGTCCGCGTTGCGGGTCACACGGAAGACGTGGTGTTCCACCACCTCCATCCCCTGGAACAGATCGCCGAGGTGCGCGGCGATGATCTCCTCCGCCGGGACGAACGAGTACTCGTCCTCGACACCCCGGTCGACCCTGACGAACCGGGGCACGTTGTGGGGGATCTTGACCCGGGCGAAATGCTCCTGACCCGAACCGATGTCGCGGATGATCACCGCCAGGTTGAGGCTGAGCCCGGAGATGTAGGGGAAGGGGTGCGCGGGGTCCACGGCGAGGGGGGTGAGCACAGGGAAGATCGAGTTCCGGAACAGCTCCGCGAGCGAGAACTGCTCGTCGGAGGTCAACTCGCCCCAGGCCAGGATGCGGATCCCGTGGTCCTCGAGCTCCGGCCGGATCTCGTCGTGGAACAACCGGGTCTGCTCGTCGCAGAGTTCCCGCGTGCGGACGCTGATGCGGCCGAGCTGCTCGGCCGGGGTCTGTCCGTCGGCGGACCTGACCGACAGCCCCGTCTTGTCGCGGCGCTTGAGGCCGGCCACCCGCACCATGTAGAACTCGTCCAGATTCGACGCGAAGATCGCGAGGAACTTGGCCCTCTCGAGTAGCGGCAGATCCTTCTCGCCCGCCAGGGCCAACACCCGGGCATTGAAATCGAGCCAGCTGAGTTCTCGGTTGAGGTAGCGGTCACGGGGTCGGGGGAGTTGCTCGAGCACGGGATCGTCTGCGGTCACCGGACCATTGTTGCCGATACACCCGCGGCGTGAGGACGTTGACATTCGGAGGGGGTCCCGATCACGGCGGCGGTGGCCTCGCCCACCGACCGCCCGGCCAACGCCAGGACGTCCTCGGGGGTGTCGACGTCGCGACCGGACGCGCCCGACGGGTCGGCGCCCTCGAGCGCCACCGCGCCACCCTCGGAGACGTGTCGAG